>NZ_DAOPSE010000008.1:0-54899 GCF_035349255.1 Defluviitoga sp.
AATTATAATTTGATTATTCTTTTTCAGGAATTAGTTGGAGAATAGATAATTCTGCGCCATCGCCTCTACGATTCCCTATTTTCAGTATACGAGTATATCCGCCATCTCTATTTTGATATCTGGGAGCAATTTCATGTACTATTTTGTAGACAAGTTTTCTATCATTAAAATGCTTGTTTATTTCTCTATTTAAAGCCATTTTCTCTTCTGGAGATGTAGCAGCGTTTGCCTTTTTCGCCTTTGTGATTATGTTTTCGACTAAAGGTCTAACTTCTTTAGCTTTTGCAGTTGTTGTAATGATACTTTCAGATTCGAAAACGCTTCTAGCCAAATTGTTCAACATAGCTTTTCTATGAGAGGCGTATCTGTTTAGTTTATTTTTTTTAACTCTATGCCTCATCGAAGTCGTTCCCCCTTTCATCTTCATACAGTTTATCGTAATCAATGTCAAATTTTTCTTTGAGTTCTTTTCTTACTTCTTCCATAGATTTTTTACCGAAGTTTTTTATTTTTAGTAAATCTTCTGGTCTTTTTTTCAAAAGATCTCTTAAAGTATCTATTTTCTCTCTTTTCAAACAATTTTTAGCTCTTTTAGTTAAGTCTAAAGAATCTATAGGAGTATCTAGTAATTCTTTAGGAAAACCAAAGATATCTTCTTCTTCCTCTAGTTCTTCTCGCTCATCGTTTTCTTCAATGATTATTTCAGAGCTTTCTAATTCTTCCATTTTACCCTCTCTATTCCATAGTTGAGCAATAAAGTCAAAATGTTCCATCAATGTTTCGGTGGCTTCTTTTAGAGCTTCGTTTGGAGTGAGGTTTTTCTTAGTCCAAATCTCTAGTATTAGCTTATCATAGTCTGTTCTTCTACCAACTCGTATATTTTCGGTTAAATAGTTAACTTTAAGGACAGGACTAAAAACTCCGTCTATGAATATATATTCTATGTCACTTTGATAACTAAGTTCTTGAGCAGGTACAAAACCCTTTCCTGCTTGAGCATAGAGTTCAAAATCAACTTCCAGATCTTTATTAATATGAGCAATTATTAAATCTGGATTGGCAATTTCTATACTTGTTGGAGTTTTTATATCACCCGCTTTAATAACGTCCTTTGCTTTATATTTTTTCCTTAAGGTTAATAAAATAGGATAATCTATGTTTTTTAATTTTTCTAAGTTGTCTACTTTTAATTGAACTTTTTTTAAATTTAAGGAAATTTCTAGAATATCTTCTTTTATTCCATCTATAGTATCATATTCATGTAATTTTCCTGGAATTCTTAGACCGGTAATAGCCAAAGATGGAATAGATGATAAAAGAACTCTTCTCAAAGCATTTCCTATTGTTACCGCATAACCTTTTTCTAATGGATATAACTCGTATCTTGTATAATTATAATCGTTTTCTTCTCTCTTTTCTGCAATTCTAAATTTTTCTGGTTTAATTAATAACTCCATGTTTTCTCTGATCCAAAAGGGATTCAGAGGACACCTCCTTTCCTGCCTTCTCACGGCGAGGTGATATTATTTCTATTGGTAAAATAATGATTAAAATAATATTTATATTTGAAATAGTGTTATTTTGAATATAACTCTATAATATTGGTTAAATCAACTGGAACATCCATTTCTTCGATTTTAGGTATTCTATCAAAAGTACCTCTAAGATTTTCTAAGTCTACAGTAACCCAGGATGGGATGTTTCTGTACCCTTCTCTGACCAATTCTAAGCCGTCTCTAACTTGTTGTATATTTTTACTTCTTTCTTTTATCTGAATTACATCCCCCACTTTGACTCTGAAAGAAGGAATATCGACTTTCTTTCCATTAACCAAAACGTGACCATGTGTAATCATTTGTCTTGAAGTTCTTCTGTTTGGTGCAAAACCCATTTGAAAAACTACAGAGTCTAATCTTCTTTCTAAAAGCTGCATCAAAACTTCACCAGTTTCTCCACTTCTACTTCTCTCAGCTTCTTCAAAAGTATTTCTAAATTGTTTTTCCATAAGACCATACATTCTTTTTAAAGCTTGTTTTGATCTTAATTGCACACCATACTGGGTCAGTTTCTGTGGTTGTCTGCCATGTTGACCAGGTGGATAATTTCTTTTCCTTAAAGCAGATTTTTCTGTATAACTTCTTTTTCCTTTTAAATAAAGGTTCATATTTTCTCTTCTAGATAATTTTTCAACAGGACCTATGTATCTTGCCATTAATTTCTTCCCTCCTCATTAATTTAAAATCTCTTCTTTTTTGGTCTGCACCCGTTGTGAGGTATGGGTGTTACGTCTTTTATCGTTTCGACGTTTAGTCCTGCAGCTTGTAAAGCTCTTATTGCCGATTCCCTTCCGGAACCTGGTCCTTTTACATAAACGTCAACTCTTTTGACCCCAAGAGAAAGTGCTTCTTTAGCCAATCTGTCTGATGCAAGTTGTGCAGCATAAGGTGTTCCTTTTTTTGTTCCTTTAAATCCAACACTTCCACCACTAGACCAAGTTATAGGTCTTCCCTCTGTGTCGGTTAAAGTCAAAATTGTATTATTAAAGGTTGAGTGAATATGTACAATTGCTTTTTCGGGAGCAGCTTTTTTCTTTTTGCTCTTTTTTTGAACTCCTTTTTTTGCCATTTATTTGTAAACCTCCTTAAAAATTATTAATTCTTTAAAGGTCTTTTATTTTTTGAATTGATAATCTTTTTTCTTACGTTTGTTATTTTTAACCATGATTGGAATGGTATTAAGTCATCAAACTCTATCTCTTAAAAATAGCTACATTGTGGTTTCCCCCTGTTAAAATGTCCAGGAAAAGAATTAATATGAATATAATGATTGAATGGGTTATTTACATTTACCAAAAGCTTACAAATCTTTGTAAGTTCATTATAATTAAATAAATAAAAAGCTACTTTTTCTTTATCTTAGTTAATCGAGGACCTTTTCTTGTTCTTGCATTAGAATGAGTTTTTTGCCCTCTTACTGGTAATCCAGCCTTGTGTCTTCTTCCTCGATAACTTCCAATATCAATCAGTCGCTTGATATTACTGTTTACCTCTTGACGTAATTCTCCTTCAATTTTGTAATTTTCGCTTATATAATGAGTAATTTTTGAGATTTCGTCATCAGTTAAATCTTTTGCTTTTTTGTTTGGATCTATATCGACAGCGTTTAAAATATCAAGTGCGCTTTTTTTACCTATGCCATAAATATAGGTTAGCCCAACAAATAAAGCTTTATTATCTGGTATTTCAACACCCAAGATACGTGCCATTAATTCATCCTCCTTCTTTTAGAAAAGCTCCTTACTTTTTTGACAACAATTTATTTAAAATTTCTTGTTAAATATTAGACAATCGTTTTTATTTGTAATGCTTTGCGTTGAATCTTTAATCAACCTTGCCTTTGTTTATGGTTAGGGTTTTTTGAACAAACAACCCAAACTTTTCCTCCTCTTTTGATTACACGACAATTTTCACATCTTTTTTTTACAGACGCTCTAACTTTCATTTGTCTTCCTCCTTGGAGTTTTTTATTCGTAAGTCTATAATTTAGAAAATAATTTTATGATTTTCTTTTTCAAAAGTTATATAGAAAGTTTTATAAATTGGAAAAACTTTATGGTTTATTTAATTTTTCTCTTCTAACGATTCGACCTTTATTTAAATCATATATAGAAACTTCTACCGTAACTCTATCTCCTGGAAGCAATTTAATAAAATTTTTTCTCATCTTACCAGAAATATGAGCCATTACTTCGTGACCGTTATCCAACTTAACTTTGAAAGTTGCGTTCGGTAGAGATTCTATTATATTCCCTTGCATAACAATAACATCTTTCTTTTTAGCCAATATATTCCCTCCTTAACAAGGGACTAATTTTTTGTATTTTTAATCTTTATAATTGTGTTAAGATTTCTGGGCCATCTTCAGTTATAGCTATTGTATGTTCAAAATGAGCGGCTTTTGACTTATCTTTTGTTATGGCTGTCCATCCGTCAGAAAGAATTTCTACTTCATAATCCCCCATTGCCACCATAGGTTCTATTGCTAACGTCATATTTTTTCTGATTTTCGGGCCTCTACCAGGTTTACCATAATTTGGTATTTGAGGATCTTCGTGTAATTTTCTTCCGACGCCATGGCCTACATACTCCCTTATTACGGAAAAACCTTTACTTTCGATGTAATTCTGTATTGTACAGCTTATGTCTCCAATAGTATTTCCAATAATTGCTTTTTCTATTCCTAGGTCCAATGATTCTCTTGTTGCATCGACAAGCTCTTTTTCTTTTTCACTCACAATTCCGATTATATAAGTTCTTGCAGCATCAGCTATATATCCTTCATTGGTTAATCCGCAATCAATAGATACAATATCTCCATTTTTTAAAATTTTGCTTTTTAATGGTAATCCGTGTACTACTTCTTCGTTTATTGAAAAATTAATTGCATATTTATATCCTTGATAACCCATAAACGTAGGAATTACATTTTCCTTTTCACAGTAATCAAGAACGAACTTTTCAACTGTTTCTCCATCGATTCCTTCTCTTAATATCTCAGGAAGGAAACCATCAAGGAGACGGGCAAGCTTTTTCCCAGCCCGTCTCATTTTTTCTATTTCATCATTCGTTTTAATTATTATCATTTTGGCTAAATCTCCCTAGCATATTAAACAATTCTTTTGTAACTTCTTCAACATCTTTGGACCCATCTATTGTAATAATTGTGTTATTTTTTCTATAAAATTCTATTACAGGATGTGTGGTTTTTTGATATATTTTATATCTTTCCCTTACTATGTCTTCCCTATCATCTTTCCTTTGAATAATTTTTGTTCCGCAATTATCACATATCTCATCATTTTTTGGTTTAAGAGTAATCAAATTGTAGACCCTTCCACAATTTGGGCACACCCTTCTGCTACTTATCCTTTTAACTACTTCTTCTTCGGAAACATCAATTAACACAACTGCATCTATAGGTTTATTGAGTTCTTTTAAGATTTTGTCTAAAGATTTAGCTTGTTCGAGTGTTCTAGGATATCCATCTAAAATGAAAGAATTCAATTCTTTTATTTTCATTTTGACTAATTCGTTCATTATTTCATCTGGAACTAATTCCCCTTTTTCAATTATTACTTGTACTTTTTTACCTAAGTCATTCCCTTTGTTTACAGCTTCTCGGAGAATGTCTCCTGTTGATATATGCTCTATTCCTAATTTCTCAGCTACTTTTTTTGCCTGAGTACCTTTTCCAGCACCAGGAGGACCAAAGAAAATTAATCTCATGAGTTGCTTCATCTCCCTCCACGTAGTCTGCCTTTTCTTAAGAATCCTTCATATTGTCTTACCATCAAGTGCTGTTCTATTTGTTGTACTATATCTAAAGCAACTCCAACAGCGATTAACGTACTAGTTCCACCTATCCAGATCTGTTGCATTCCTGAGGCACCTCTAATAAAGTAAGGAACTAATGCAATTATTACAAGAAAAATTGCTCCTATAAAGTTAACTCTATTAGTGATAGTTGAGATATAGTTAACTGTTGGTTTTCCTGGCCTAATACCTGGAATAAAGCCACCGTAATTTTTAATATTATCAGCAACTTCATTAGGGTCCATAACTACCGAACTGTAAAAAAATGTAAAAAAGAAAATAAGTAATCCATATAATACTAAATATAGTGGAGATCCAACCGCAAAAAGTTTATCGTCTACTGGCGTTGGAGTAAGTCCTGCGATCATACTTGGTAAAGTCATTATAGCTGAAGCGAAAATGATAGGCATTACTCCTCCACTATTTACTTTTATTGGTAGATAGGTACTTGAACCACCATAAACTTTTGTCCCTACAACTCTTTTTGCATATTGTATGTTTATTCTTCGTTCAGCTAGTTGAACTGCAACTACAGATAATATAATGAATACAGCAATTGCAATTAACAGTACCCATTCTAAAGGGGTTAAACCAATAAGTGCTTCAACGGCATAAGTAGGATAACTTGAAACAATTCCAGCGAAGATTAACACTGATACCCCGTTACCAATACCTTTTTCAGTAATTATTTCTCCTAGCCATAGTAAAAACATGGTTCCAGCTGCTATAGATACAGTTGACAAAAAGATAAAAAGTCCAGCGGATATATTTGGAGATTTATAATTTTTTGCAGCTATTGCCATTAATAAACCTTGGCCAAAGGCCAAAATTATTGTCGTTATTCTAGTATATAATTCAACCTTTTTTCTTCCACTTTCACCTTCTTGGAGCATTTCTTTCAATCTCGGAATTACAGCTGCCAATAATTGGAAAATTATCGAAGCAGTGATGTATGGGGTTACTGAAAGAACAAATATCGATAAATTGCTAAGCGCTCCACCTGCAAAGACGTTAAAAAATCCTATGAACCCTCCGATGGCACCTGCAGCAGCTCCACCGAGAGCAGCTTGCCAAGCTTGCACATTTATTCCAGGAATGGGAATATATATACCAACCCTAAATGCTATCAAAGCTAGCAATGTAAATATGATTCTTTGCCTTAATTCTGGTATTTTAAAAGCATCTCTAAAGGCTTTAAACATCTTATTTTATCACCTCTATTTTGCCACCAACAGCTTCGATCTTTTCTTTGGCGCTTTCAGAAAATTGATGAGCTTTGACAACAAGAGGTTTAGTTATTTCTCCTTTTCCTAGTATTTTTATTCCATCTTTTGTTTTTTTGATAATTTTCTTTTCTATAAGAATTTCTGGTGTGACTTCTTCATTTTCGGTAAAATATTTTTCTAAGGTTGCAACATTAACTATACTAAATTCCTTTTTGAACGGGGCATTAGAAAATCCATACTTTGGAGTCCTTCTCAATATATTAGTTTGCCCGCCTTCAAAAACAACGCTTATTTTACCTCTCCCCCTAGCTTTTTCACCTTTGTGACCTTTTCCAGAAGTTTTTCCATGACCGGAACCAACTCCTCTGCCTAATCTTTTCTTTGGTTTATTAGAACCTTCAGAAGGCTTTAAATCTTCTATTTTAAGTGACATTGGTTGACCTCCTTTTTGCACTAAAAATAAAAATATCTTGTTTTTTAGAAATTTTCTTTAGTATACAATTACTCAACTTCTTCATATTCTACCAGATGTTCAACTTTTTTTATCATACCTCTAATTTGTGGATTATCAGGTTTTATGACCACTTTATCTTTTTTTGTTAACCCCAAGGCATCGAGTGTAGCTAATTGTCTTTTGTTTTTTCCAGCCCGCCCTCTTACCAACTTTATTTTTAGATTTGTCATTGTTATTAAACCTCCTTATGTGCACCATAAAACACTTGTTTTGTGGAGATGTCTCTAAGATCAGCAATTTCTTTGGGAGATTTTAGACCTTTTAATCCATTATAAGTAGCCTTAGCAAGATTTATTATATTTGTAGAACCAATTGATTTAGTTAGAATATTGTTTATTCCAGCTAATTCAACTACAGCTCTAACAGCTGATGACGCAATAACTCCTGTACCTGGCCCAGCCGGAAACAGTAAAACAACAGAAGCATCTTGTCTTCCAACTGTATCATATGGTATTGTCTCATTTCTAACAGGAACTTCTATTATATTTTTATGAGCATCTTGCACTGCTTTCCTTATAGCTTGGGGAACTTCTCTGGCGTTTCCTACTCCTAAACCTACTTTTCCGTTTCTATTTCCAACAACAGCGACAGCTCTAAAGGAGATTGTTTTTCCTCCTTTAGTTACCTTGCTAACTCGTCTAATTTCTATTATTCTCTCTTCAAATTCATTAGCCGCATCTGTGGCTTTTATTTTTCGATTTTCTGACATATGCGTGATAAACACCTCCTAAAACTTTATGCCTTCGGCTCTTACAGCATCTGCAAGAGATTTAATTTTTCCATGGTATTTGTATCCACTTCTATCAAAAACTATCGTTGTTATACCTTTTTCTTTAGCTCTTTGCGCAATAAGTTTTCCAACAGCTTCTGCTGCGTTGTTATCCCATGTTTTAAAATTTAGGGATTCTTTTAATTCTTTTTCTGTAGTAGATGCAGAAACCAAGGTTCTACCAACAGTGTCATCTATTATTTGAGCATATATATGCTTATTACTTTTAAAAACAGTTAATCTAGGCCTTTCGCTAGTACCACTTATTTTTTTTCTAACTCGTAAATGTCTTTTTTTTCTAAGATCTTTTTTGTCTACAGGCTTAATCATTTGGTTTGCCTCCTTCTTCCTCTTTCTCTTAATACTGTACATCTAGAGAATTTTTTTAACAAATTAAACTTTCTTACCTTTCTTTCTTACTACAACTTCGTCTGCGTATTTTATCCCTTTTCCGCTATATACGTTAACTTTTCTTAAGCTTTTTATTCTAGCGGCTACTTCTCCTACTAGATATTTGTCTATTCCTTTAACAATTATTCTGGTAGGTTGTGGTACCTCTATGATTATACCATCGGGTATTTCAAAAACTACAGGATTTGAATACCCTATATTCAATATTAGAGTATTATCTTGAACCTGGGCTCTGTATCCTATACCCAAGACTTCTAACTCTTTCTGATAACCTTCTGTAACACCTGTAATCATATTTCTTATGAGGGAAGTATAAGTTCCTCTCAAAGCAGTTAACTTTTTTCTATCGGCAGCTCTTTTAATATATTGTTCTTTTCCCACTACCATTAATTCATTGTCTCTTATCGTTAATTCAAGTTCTTTAGGTAAAAATAAAGAAAGTTCACCTTTTTTACCTTTAACTTTCACTAAATTATCTTCTACAGAAACTTGCACTTCTTCTGGAATGACCGTTGGTTTATCAGCAACTCTTGATTTCGACATTTAGGCACCTCCTCACCATACATAGCAGATTACTTCTCCACCTACGTTATTTTCTCTTGCTTCCTTATCTGTCATTAACCCTTTTGAAGTAGATAAGATAGCAATTCCTAAACCACCTTTGACTTTTGGAATGCTTCGAGAGTTAACGTATACTCTTCTTCCCGCTTTTGAAACTCTTACTATTCCTTCAATAGCTGATTTTTTGTCTCTCCTACTACCTTTATATTTTAAATTAACTTTCAATATTCCTTGTTTTCCATCGTCTATAAATTTATAATCAAGTATGTATCCTTCTCTTTTTAAAATATCGAGAATAGATTTTTTTAAATTAGAGGCAGGTATTTCTACACTTTCTTTATAGACAGAGTTAGCGTTTCTTATTCTCGTTAGCATATCTGCTATTGGATCGCTCCACATTTATATCTTCCTCCTTACCAACTTGCCTTTTTAACACCCGGCAGTTTCCCTTCCAGTGCCATTTCTCTAAAACAAATTCTACATAATTCAAATTCTCTATAAACGGCTCTTGATCTACCGCAAACCTTACATCTAGAATAAGCTCTCGTTTTATATTTAGGTGTTTTTTTTGCCTTTTCAATTAAAGCTTTTCTAGCCATTTTATTTACCTCCTAATTTTTATACTCTTTTCAAAGGAAAACCAAAATATTCTAGTAGTTTTCTGGCTTCCTCATTTGTTTTAGCGGTTGTAACAATAGTGACATCCATTCCTTGAATTCTATTAATATCATCTGGACGGATTTCTGGGAAAATTAGCTGTTCTGGTAACCCAAAAGAATAGTTTCCTCTACCATCAAAAGAGTTAGTTGGCAGACCTCTAAAGTCTCTAAGTTTTGGTAAAACTATATTGATTAATTTGTACAAAAAATTATACATTTTCCAATTTCTTAAAGTTACTTTCACTCCTATGGGCATTCCTTCTCTGAGCTTGAAATTTGCAATACTTTTTTTAGCATATGTTATAACAGCTTTTTGTCCAGTGATTTGAGTTAACTCTTGAGCATGTTTTTCTACTATTGCTTTGTTTCTAGAACCTTCACCTATTCCCATATTGACTACTATTTTTACGAGTTTGGGGACTTCAAGTTCATTTTTGTAATTGAATTCTTTCATCATAGAAGGAACAATAACTTCTCTATATAAATCTTTTAATGGGACATATTGTTCTTTTGTCATAAGCAATCCTCCTTTAGTTCCTTTCAAAATAACTTCTTTTCATAAATTTAAACTTTATCTACAATTTCTCCGCATTTTTTACAGTACCTAACTTTAGTACCATTTTCTAAAAATTTAAAACCAACTCTAGTTTGTTTTTCGCAATTGGGACAAATTAGCATTACCTTAGAAATATAAATAGGTTTAGGTTGCTCAATAATTCCACCTTCCCTAATTTTTTGTGTGGGCCTTTGATGTTTTTTTACCACGTTGACATTGTCGACAACTATTTTATTTTCTTTTGGAATAACTTTTAAAACTTTACTTTTTTTACCTTTATCTTTTCCTGAGATTACAAGTACTGTATCACCTTTTTTTATTTTTTTCATTTTATCACCTCACCAGACTTCTTTTGCTAGAGATGCTATTTTTGGATAGCCTTTTTCTCTTACTTCTCGAGCAACAGGTCCAAATACTCTTGTCCCAAGTGGTTGATTGTTTTTATCTATCAAAACTGCAGCATTATCATCAAACCTTATATATGTTCCATCTTTTCTTCTAACTTCTTTTTTAGTTCTTACAATGACCGCTTTCACTATTTGTCCTTTTTTTATGTTAGTATGAGGAATAGCCTCTCTAACAGAGCAGACAACTACGTCTCCTATGGATCCTTTTGATTTATGATAGCCTCCTAGAACTCTTATTACCCTTAAAACTTTGGCGCCAGAATTGTCAGCAACCTTTAATTTACTTTCTTGCTGAATCATTGGAGTCACCCCCAAGTATTTCTAATATTTCTTCCTCAACTGACTCGGGTGTTTCAAATTCTTCCGATAAAATATTTTTTTGTACAATTCTCTTCAATACAAAAGATTTAGTTTTAGAAATCTTTCTTGATTCTTCTATTTCAACAATGTCTCCAATACCACACTCATTGTTTTCATCGTGAGCGTGATACTTTCTTGTTTTTTTAACATATTTTCCATACTTTGGATGTTTTACTAATTCATTTGATTCTACGGTTATGGTTTTATCCATTTTATTGCTAACAACTTTTCCGACTATTATTTTTTTTGACACTTCAGTTCTACCTCCTTATTCCAAGTTCCCTTTCTTTAAGAACAGTTTTGACTCGTGCAATGTCTTTTTTAACTAGTTTTATACTTGAAACATTTTTTAGTTGTCCAATTTCTAATTGGAATCTCAATTGGAATAATTTTTCTTTTAAATTATCTAATTCTCGATTGAGCTCTTCATCCGTTAACTCTCTTATTTCAGAGATCCTCATTAGAGCTCACCTCCTATTTCATATCGTGGTACTATTTTAGTCTTTATTGGTAATTTGGAGGCAGCGTATTGCAAAGCTCTTTTTGCTGTTTTTTCATCAACTCCACCTATTTCAAACATTACTTTTCCTTTTTTCACGACGGCAACCCAACCTTCAACGTCACCTTTTCCTTTACCTTGTCTTGTCCCTATTCCTTTTGATGTAACGGGTTTGTCAGGAAATATGTTGATCCATATTTTACCACTTCTTTTTAAAGTTCTTACCATTGCTATTCTGCACGCTTCAATTTGTTGTGCAGTTATCCAGGAACTTTCCATTGCTTTTAGGCCCCATTCGCCAAAATGAACTAACGTTCCGCCTTTGGCCATCCCTTTAACTGTTCCTCTCTGCTGTTTACGATATTTAACTCTTTTTGGCATTAACATTGGCTCTACCTCCTTTACTAAACAGGTACTCTATATTGTTAGCTAGTATTTAAATGGGTGTATTACCATGGTATACCCATACCTTAATACCGATAGTTCCATATTTTGTTTGAGCTTCAGTAGTAGCATAATCTATCTCAGATCTTAGGGTTTGAAGAGGAAGCCTTCCTTCCATATACCATTCAGTTCTAGCTATTTCTGCACCACCAAGTCTTCCAGAAACCATTATTTTTATGCCTTTTGCTCCTCTTCTCATAGCATTCGATATAGATCTCTTCATAGCTATTTTGTGAGAAGCCCTTCTTAATAATTGTCCAGCTATTTCTTCTGCAATTAATTGAGCATCAACATACGGATTTTTAACTTCATGAACATATACTTTTACGTTTTTTTCTCCTACAATCTCACCAATTTGATTTCTAATTTTTTTAATTTCAGAACCTTTTCGTCCAATTAAAATTCCTAATCGAGCAGCATAAATATCTATTCTTACCAGCGAATCACTAGGTCTTTCGATCAATATTTGTGAAATTCCGGCTTTTTGATACGAATTTTTAATATAGTCTCTAATCATTCTATCTTCATGCAAATAATCAGCATAATTTTTTTCATTAAACCATACAGACTGCCATGTTTTATTGGTTCCTAACCTAAAACCGTAGGGGTGTACTTTAGATCCCACTCAATTCACCTCACTTAGTTTGCTTTTCTGCATTTTTGTCCCTCACAGTTATATAAATATGACTCATTCTTTTTTGCAAAATATCCGCTCTACCATGCGAACGAGGCCAAAGTCTTTTCATTCTAGGTCCTTCATTTATCATTATTTCAGCTACATATAAATTTTCGGCATCTAAGCCAAAATTATTTTCCGCGTTAGCTACTGCTGACATTAAAGTTTTATAGATTATTCTTGCCGACTTCTTTGGACTAAAAATAAGTATTTGAAGTGCTTCACTTACGTCTTTATTTCTTATAGCGTTAGCTATAGGTCTGGCTTTTGTAGGAGAAATTCTGGCATATTTTGTAACGGCTCTCGCTTCAATTATAGGTTTAGAAGCCTCCATTTCTTTTCTTTTCTTATGGTATACGGATCTTTTGTCTTTTTTCCCATCTTCTTGAACTCTAGTAATTTCCTTATTAGAAGCCATAAACTACCCTCCTCAGTTTTACCAATTTTACCTTTTCAATTTGCCTCTTACGGCCTTCTTTTTGTCAGGATGTCCTCCAAATCTTCTTGTTGGAGAAAATTCTCCTAGTCTATGTCCTATCATTTGCTCGCTAATATAGACAGGTATATGTTTCATTCCATTGTGTACGGCTATTGTATGTCCAACCATTTCCGGTAATATCATTGAAGATCTAGACCATGTTTTAATTACCTTTTTTTCACCTTTTTGATTCATATCTCGAATCTTTTTTAATAAACTGGGGTCAACGTATGGACCTTTTTTTAAAGATCTTCCCACAATTTGCACCTCCTAACTCTAGAAAGTTTTACTTGGTTCTCTTTCTTACGATAAATTTATCGGATTGTTTTTTTCCTCTTCTGGTTTTATATCCTTTAGCTGGAACTCCCCATGGCGATGTTGGAATATGCCCTTTACTTTTTCCTTCTCCACCGCCCATTGGATGGTCAACGGGGTTTTGAGCCATACCTCTAACTGAGGGTCTAACACCTAACCATCTGTTCTTTCCCGCTTTACCATAAACTTGGTTGATATGATCTTCATTTCCAACAGTTCCAATAGTAGCCATACAACTTAATCTTACTTTTCTTAATTCTCCAGATGGCATTTTTAATAAAGCATATTTTCCTTCTTTCGCCATAAGCCTAGCAGAAGTTCCTGCAGATTTTGCAATTTGCCCTCCTCTACCAGGTTCAAATTCAACGTTATGTACCAAAGTACCTAAAGGTATATTTTCTAAAGGCATGGCATTACCTACTTTAATTTCCGCTCCAGGGCCACTCATAACGGTGTCACCAGCCTTTAAACCTTTAGGAGCTAGTATGTACCTTTTTTCTCCATCAGCATATACTAGCAATGCAATTCTGGCACTTCTGTTTGGATCATATTCAATAGAAGCTACCTTAGCAGGTATTCCTATTTTATCTCGTTTAAAATCGATTATCCTGTACTTTCTTTTATGCCCTCCTCCATGGTGCCTAACAGTAATACGGCCGTAGCAATTCCTTCCACCACTTTTATGTAATGGTTCTAGAAGGCTTTTTTCGGGTTCGACTTTTGATAAGTCTTTATTATCAACTGTTACCATAAATCTCCTAGAAGGAGTTACAGGTTTATACGTTTTTAACGCCATTTTTTTTCACCTCTTTAAAAGCTTGCTCTTAGTTCTTTTATTACGTATCCTTCAGCTAATTTAACGATTGCTTTTTTCCATCTTCTTGTGTAACCTTCACTTCTTCCCAATCTTTTTGGTTTTGGTTTAACGTTCATAACATACACCTTTTCGACTTTAACTTTAAAAATAGTTTCTATAGCATTTTTAATTTCAGGTTTGGTAGCATCTCTAGCAACTTCAAAGGTGTATTTACCTTCTTGCATTAAATTATAGGTTTTCTCAGTTAAGATCGGCTTTATCACAATATCATGTGGATTTTTAGTTTTCATTAGCCGATCACCTCCTCAATTTTATTTACAACTTCTCTTGTTAAAACTATTTTTTCGTTGTTTATTAAATCAAAAACGTTTAATCCATCAACATTTTTCTTTTCTTGGCCAGGATTATCTACTATTAAAACTTTTACCCCAGGCAAGTTTTTAGCTGATAATTTAACGTTTTTGTATCCTTCTTCTTGATATGGAAGCACGATTAAAACTTTTTGATTTTCAATTTCAAACTTGTTTAGAATTTGTTTCATATCTTTAGTTTTTGGATTGTCAAATTTTAAATCGTCTACTACGATTAAATTATTTTCTCTAAATCTAACGCTTAAAGCTGACTTCAAGGCTAGTTTTTTCATCTTTTTGTTTAAAGATTTATGGTATTCTTTTGGTTTAGGACCAAACGCAACTCCACCGTGTCTAAATATTGGAGACCTGATGGATCCTGCCCTTGCTCTACCTGTATGTTTTTGAGGCCAAGGTTTTCTTCCGCCACCTCTAACTTCAGCTCTAGTCTTTGTAGAAGCTGTTCCAGCTCTTTTATTTGTGAGTTGCATATCTACATATCTATAAAGAACATCCATATTGGGTTCGATATTAAAAATATCATCTCTTATTTCTATTTTATCGATTTCTTGAAACTCTTTATTGTACAAGCTTATTTGAGCCATTCCTTAATTAACCTCCTTACTGCATTTTTGGGCGCTTGACCTTAACAGCTTCTTTTATAATTACTAGTCCGCCCCTCGCTCCAGGAACTCCGCCTTTAACTGCTATTAGATTGTTTTGAGGATCTATATAGATAATTTCAGAATTTTGTATAGTGACCCTTTCATTACCATATTGACCTGGCATCTTTTTCCCTTTGAAAACTTTAGAAGGAGTAGAACTCATTCCAGTAGAACCTAATCCTCTGTGGAATTTAGATCCATGACTAGTTTCTCCCCCACTAAAATTCCATCTTTTCATTACCCCTGTATAACCTCTACCTTTAGATGTTCCAGTAATATCGACTTTTTCTCCTTCGGAGAAAATAGAAACATCAATTTTCTGCCCGATCTCATAATCATCGATATTATCTACTCTAAATTCTCTTAAGTATCTTAACGGTTTTAGATCAGCTTTTTTGAAATGTCCATTTAGTGGTTTGTTTACCTTTCTTTCTGGAATAGTTTCAAAACCTACTTGAATAGCGTTATATCCATCAGTTTCTATCGTTTTCTTTTGAACCACAAAGCATGGTCCTGCTTGTATAATGGTTACCGGGATGGCCTTATCATCTTTGAATACCCGCGTCATTCCAACTTTTTTGCCTAAAATACCTTTCATTTTTACACCTCCAGAGCCCGATTTATATCTATATTTATACTGAGTATAATTTATTGTATATACTGATTTAGCTCAATAAATAATTATGCTTTAATATCAACTGATACTCCCGCAGGAATATTTACTTTGAGTAATTTAGTAACAGTATCAGAGGAAGCATTGTATATATAAATAACCCTTTTATGTACAATCTTCTCAAATTGCTCCATTGAATATGAATATTTATGGGGTGATCTGATCACTGAATACAAAGTTCTTTTGTTTGGAAGAGGAATAGGACCAGAAACTCTTGCCTCAGTATCTTTGACAGCCTCTATTATCTTTTTAGCTGATTCATCAAGAAGCTTGTGGTCATAACCCTTAAGCTTAATTTTTATATATTTATCAGCCATAAAAAAGTAAAAACCTCCTTTTTCTCTCGTTATTAAGAGGGAGCCAAGGCTCCCCATTTTTAGAAATTATTCAATTATTTCTGTCACAACTCCTGCACCTACGGTTCTTCCACCTTCACGTACAGCAAATCTCATCCCTTGTTCTAAAGCTACCGGATAAATTAGTTCTATGGTCATATTAATATTGTCACCAGGCATCACCATTTCTGCTCCACCAGCAAATTCCACAATAGTTCCAGTTACATCAGCGGTTCTTATGAAGAATTGTGGTCTGTATCCTTTAGTAAATGGTGTATGACGTCCTCCTTCTTCTTTCTTCAATACGTAAACCTCAGCTTTGAATTTTTTGTGAGGAGTTATTGAACTAGGAGCAGCTAAAACTTGTCCTCTCTTAACTTCATCTTTATCAATACCTCTCAATAAACAACCTACATTATCACCTGCAACACCTTCGTCTAGTATCTTTCTAAACATTTCTACACCGGTAACTACAGTCTTTCTTTTTTCATAGCTTAGTCCTATTATTTCAACTTCGTCTCCGGTACGAACTTTTCCTCTTTCAATTCTACCCGTTACAACTGTTCCTCTCCCTGTTATGCTAAATACATCTTCAATAGGCATTAGGAATGGTTTATCTATATCCCTTACAGGATCTGGGAAATAGTTATCTATTGCATCCATAAGTTCGTATATTTTTTGTGTCCAAGGGCCATCAGGACTATCTTCTTCAAGAGCCTTCAATGCAGATCCTCTTATAACAGGCACTTCATCTCCAGGATATTCATAAGAATTTAAGAGGTCTCTAACTTCCATTTCAACTAATTCGATTAATTCTTCGTCATCGACCATGTCTACTTTATTTATGAATACAACTAATGCAGGGACGTTAACCTGTCTAGCTAGTAGAACGTGTTCTCTGGTTTGAGGCATAACACCATCGGTTGCCGCAACCACTAAAATAGCTCCATCCATTTGTGCAGCACCTGTAATCATATTTTTGATATAATCAGCGTGTCCTGGACAGTCAATATGTGCATAGTGTCTTTTTTCAGTTTCATATTCAACGTGGGAAACACTTATTGTAATACCTCTTGCTCTTTCCTCAGGAGCCTTATCTATTTTCTCAAACGGCGTAAAATCTGCCCATCCTTTATAGGATAAAGCTTTAGTTATAGCAGCTGTTAGAGTAGTTTTTCCATGGTCAATGTGACCTATGGTTCCTATGTTCATATGGGGTTTTTGCCTTACAAATTTTTCTTTAGCCATTTTTGAATCTCCTCCTTGTTAATTTATTATATGTCTCTAATAATTTGTTATTCTCTGCTTAATATTTTTTGCGTTACTTGCTCAGGAACTTCCTCATAATGTGAGAATCGAATGCTACATGTGGACCTTCCCTGTGAAAGTGATCTCATGGCGGTTGCATATCCAAATAATTCGGATAGAGGAACATAAGCATGAATTATTCTAGTATTCGTACCACTAATATTTTCAAAACTCTCTATTCTTCCTCTTCTTGCATTGAGGTCACCTATTATATCTCCTAAATATTCTTCAGGAGTTGTTATGTCCACTTTCATAATAGGTTCGAGTAAAATTGGTTTTGCTTTTTTTACAGCTTCTTTAAATGCCATGGAAGCAGCAATTTTGAAAGCCAAATCTGACGAGTCTACTTCATGATAAGAACCGTCTAAGACTTCTACACGAATATTTACCATGGGGTAACCAGCTAAAACACCATTTAACATAGCTTCTTTTACTCCAGCCTCTATAGCTGGAATGTACTCTTTAGGAATAACTCCTCCAACTGTTTTATCTACGAATTCAAATTCTTTATGACTGTCTATGGGCAGAGGTTCAACTTTGAGTTTAACATGTCCATATTGACCTCTTCCACCGGATTGTCTTATATATTTTCCTTCCGCTTCTGCGGAGTATTTTATTGTTTCTTTATAGGCAACTTTAGGTTGTCCCACCTTCACACTAACATTAAACTCCCTTTTTATTCTCTCTATTATAATTTCTAAATGTAATTCTCCCATGCCTGACAATATTGTTTCGCCTGTTTCTCTGTCCACATGAACTTTTAAACTGGGATCTTCTTCAATTAGTGCAGCTAAAGCTTTGCTAAGCTTTACTTCTTCGTCCTTTGTTTCAGGTTCAATGGAAATAGAAATAACTGGCTCAGGGAAAACTAGCTTTTCAAGCACAAGATTACACCCTTCAGCAGCTAAAGTATCTCCAGTTGTAGTATTCTTTAAACCTATGATTCCAACTATGTCTCCTGCTCTTATATAATCAACTTCTTCCTTCTTATTTGCATGTAAAAATACAAGCCTTGAAACTCTTTCTTTGACATTTTTTGTAGTGTTAACAACATAACTACCTTTTTCTAACTTTCCAGAATAGACTCTTGCAAAAGTCAGTTTTCCAATGTAAGGGTCAACCATTATCTTAAAGGCTAAGGCCATGAACACCTCATCTTCTCGAGGATAAATGTCTTTCACGTGTTCGCCAGTTTTTGGGTCATAAGCTTTAACAGGCGGCATATCAACAGGAGAAGGTAAATAATCTATTATAGCATCTAGTAAAGGTTGAATACCTTTGTTTTTGACCGAACTTCCGGCCAACACCGGAACGATTTTATTTTTTATAGTTGCTTTTCTTAGAGCAGCTTTTATTTTTTCTATTGGAATATCTTCTTCCTCTATATATAATTCCATTATTTCATCATCTAATTCAGCAATTGCAGCGATTAACTCTTCTCTTTTAGTTTCACACAACTCCCTTAGGTTCTCAGGTATCTCTGATTTTTCAATACTTAGCCCACTATCATCTGACCAATAAAGGGCTTGCATTGTTAACAAGTCAATTATACCCTTAAAATCAGATTCTGCACCTATAGGGATTTGAATCGCTACTGCATTTGCACCTAACTTGTCCCTTAAAGTTTGAACAGCAGTAAAAAAGTTAGCACCAATTTTGTCCATTTTGTTCATGAAAGCAATTCTTGGAACCTTGTATCTATCAGCTTGGCGCCAAACTGTCTCAGATTGGGGTTCGACTCCAACTTGAGCATCGAAAACAGCCACAGCTCCATCAAGCACAAATAGAGCTCGTTCTACTTCTATCGTAAAATCAACGTGTCCTGGTGTATCAATAATATTTATTCTGTAATCTTTCCAAAAAGCAGAAGTGGCTGCAGAGGTAATGGTTATACCTCTTTCTTTCTCTTGCTCCATCCAGTCGGTTTCTGTAGTTCCTTCGTCTACTGAACCTAATCTATGCTTTGCTCCTGTATAAAATAAAAATCTTTCTGTAGTTGTAGTTTTTCCAGCATCAATATGAGCAATTATTCCAATATTTCTTACTTTTTCTAAGGGCAACATTCTTTCTTTCAAATTAATCCCTCCTAATTAACTGTGTTACCATCTGTAATGTGCGAATGCTTTATTAGCTTCAGCCATTCTATGCACGTCTTCTTTTTTCTTTACTGCTGCCCCAGTATTGTTGTATGCATCTATTAACTCTTGAGATAATTTGTCAATCATACTTTTTCCTTTTTTGGCTTGTGCAGAAGTGATGATCCATCTAATTGCTAAAGAAGTAGCTCTATTTTCTTCAACCTCAAAAGGAACTTGATAAGTTGCTCCACCTACTCTCCTAGATCTTACTTCTATCAAAGGTTTTACATTGTTAACAGCTTTATAAAACGCTACAAGCGGCTCTTCTTTTGTAGCTTGAGCTAATTTTTCTAGAGATGAATACACAATATTTTGGGCTAAAGATTTTTTCCCATCATACATAAGTCTATTAATAAACTTAGCAAGTAAAACGTCTCCATAAATAGGATCTGGAGATACTTCTCTCTTTTCTGCTTTCCTTCTTCTCATTCAGCACAGGACCTCCTTACTTATCCTTAGGTTTTTTTGTTCCATATTTACTCCTGCTTTGTCTTCTTCCTTCTACCCCTGCTGCATCCAAAGTGCCTCTAATTATTTTATATCTCACACCAGGTAAATCTTTAACTCTTCCGCCCCTAACTAAAACGTTAGAATGTTCTTGCAAATTATGTCCCTCTCCGGGAATATAACAAGTAACTTCTATCCCGTTTGATAACTTAACCCTCGCTATTTTTCTCAGAGCGGAATTAGGTTTTTTCGGAGTCATAGTAGACACCCTAATACAAACCCCTCTTTTTTGAGGATTACCTTTAAGTGCGGGGGATTTAGTTTTTTTCTTGACAGTGGTTCTTCCATTCCTTATTAATTGATTAATTGTTGGCATTCTATATTGGACCGCTATCAAAGTTTGACTCTTTGTCAAAAAACTTTTATAGCGGAGTTCACCTCCTTCTATAAAAAGTAATTTTTTACTTATTTTAGTCGATTATTAAAAGTTTAAAAATCTCATTTATTTTAATTATAATAATCTCATAAAAATACCAAAGGATATTTTACATCATTTAACCTTAATTGCAAATTAATTAATTATAACAATTTCAATAAAAATCGTTTTTATAATTAACTTTTACTTTATCAATTATTTTTTCTGGGATTTTTTCTACAAAATCGTACTCTTTATTCACGAAATAAAAAGAGTTTTTCATATATGGGTTTGAGGTTCCACTAAATTGTTTAAAAATATATAACTCATCTTTTGCTCTGGTAATAGCAACATAGAATAATCTTTCTTCTTCATCTAATTTTTTATCTTTGATCGCTAAACCATTTGGTAAATCTCCTGGGTTTACGGATATAAGAATAACTACTTTCCATTCAAGTCCTTTAGCACCATGAATAGTAGTTAATGTTATTGTATCACGTTCTTCTTCTTTTTCAGCATTCATAACACTGATGTCTTCACTCAATGTTAGATCTTCCAAAAAAGATGATACTGAAGAGTAGCGACTTGCAATTTCACTGAATCTTTCAATGTCCATATTCCTAGAGATTGAATCGCTAAAAGTTAGCATAGAATATTCTTGATAATATTCATTATATATGAGATTGATAAGTTCGCTCGGGTTTTTATCTTTATTAACAAATAGTTTTTTTAATAATTCTAAAGGTGTGCTAAATTTTCTAAGTTGTGTTTTATTTAGCAATTCGGAGATATTATCCATCTGTCCCGAGTTTATATAATTCTCTATTTCGTCAAAAATTTTAGAGGCTGTCTTTGTGCCAATTCCTGGGAATAATTTTAAAATTCTAATCCAGGAGATTTTATCTAAAGGATTATTTAATATTTTTAGAAACCCTAAAATATCTTTGATATGTCTTGTCTCAATAAATCTAAGTCCTGAAAGGATTTTATAGGGTATACCCATAGTGTCTAATTTTTGTTGTATCACCATAGATAAAGAGTGAGATCTGTAAAGAATTGCTATATCTTTATAATCTATTCCTTCTTCTACCTTGTTTTTAATAATTTGTACAACTGCATCAGCTTGTTCTAAGTCATCAAATGTTTCAATCACAATAGGTTTGATATGTGACTTTCTTTTAGGTTTTAAAGTTTTGGGAACAGAATTAGCTGGTATCATATGATTAATCAAATTGACTATTTCTGGTGTGCTTCTGTAATTAGTTTGTATCTTAAACAATTTTGTACCTTCATTATCTATGAAATCTTTTATATTCTTAAAATGAGCACCTCTGAATGAATATATACTTTGAGCATCGTCTCCAACAACAATCAAATGACCATGAACACTAGAGAAAGCCTTAATTAGTTCTATTTGTATTTTATTGGTATCTTGAAATTCGTCGACCAAAACATATTGAAATTGTTCAGCAACCTTTCTTAAAACATTTGGATAAGTATGAAAAAGCATAAGTGTATTAACTAATAGATCATCGTAATCCATAACATTCATTTCTTTCTTTAGCTGAGAGTAAATACTCCATATTTGTTCAATGTCATTTTCAAACTCCAGTAGATAAGGAGCTATTTCTATTAAAGTTTCTCTCAAAGAGTTTAAGGTGTTAGATGTATAGCTTATAATTTTCATTATAATTTCTTCTTTAGGGAATTTGTATCTATCGCTGATTCCCTTCATATATTCATTTTTTGCTATTTTTAGTAAGTCTCTTGAATCCTCTTTGTCTAGTATACTATAATCATTTTTAAAATCAAGGAGAGAAGCGTATTTTCGTAGAATAGTGTTACATACGTGATGAAATGTTCCAGCGAGCATGCTGTTCATATCTCTGTTGGTAACATTTTTTACCCTCGCTATCATTTGCTTTGCCGCTGCTCTTGTAAATGTTACAAGTAGAATATTTTCAGGCTTTATTCCTAAATATAATAAATAGGCAATTTTGTAAGTTATAACCCGTGTTTTCCCTGAACCAGGTCCTGCAACAATCATGGACTTTCCATGAGAATTTAGCACAGCGTCTAATTGTTCTTCGTCTAAAGCTTTTTTCAGGAAGGAGGGGACATCTTTTTCTATATAAAAAATTTTTTCTTTTTTCATTTTAATTGACCACTTCTTTCATCTTGTAGAAGAAGAAAAAAGTGTATTATACTCCTCCTTTCTTTTTTCTAGATAAATCAAATTAAAAAGCATTACCATCTATCATATCGCAAATTTCTTTTAATTGCAAACTTCTGCTAGGATGCCTTAATTTTCTTAAGGCTTTTGCTTCTATTTGCCGAATTCTTTCTCGAGTAACATTAAAGAAGTTTCCCACTTCTTCCAATGTTTTGGCATTTCCATCTATTAGTCCATATCTCATTTTTAATACAGCAGCTTCTTTTGGTTTAAGGGTATCTAAAACTTTTTCTAATTCTTCTTTCAAGATCATCCTGGCAGCAATTTCTTCAGGTTTATCTACACTAGTATCTTCTATGAAATCACCTATATAAGTATCATCATCTTCTAAGCTACCTATTTGCGCATCTACAGAGATAATTTCTTTTGTAGCTTGTAATATTTCATCCATTTTTTCAATGGGTTTATCTAAAAGCTTTGCTAGTTCTTCTCTGCTTGGATATTCACCGTATTCTTGAAGGTACTCTCTAATAATTTTATTCATTCTATTGATAGTTTCAACCAAATGTACTGGTATTCGTATAGTTCTAGCTTGATCGGCTATCGCTCTAGTTATTGATTGTCTTATCCACCAAGTCGCATAAGTAGAAAATTTGTAACCTTTCTTCCAATCAAATTTTTCTACAGCTTTCATTAAACCAATGTTTCCTTCTTGTATCAGATCCATAAAACTTAATCCCCTGCCTGTATATCTTTTTGCCACACTTATTACAAGTCTCAAGTTAGCTTTTATTAATTCGTCTCTGGCTTTTTTATCACCTTTTTTAGCCCTCATAGCCAATTGTCTTTCTCGAGCAGGGCTTAAAAGCTTTATTTCACCAATTTCTCTTAAATAAATTTTTATAGGTTCATTAGCAAAAGAATTATCATAAACTTGAGATTCCGTTTCTTCAAATAAGTATTCTAAATCTTCTTTATAATTTTCTTTTATTGAGGCATCTTTTTCTGAAAAGTCAAATTCTTCTGAATTCTCTAAGATTTTGATACCTTTAGACTCCAATTCTTCATATATTTTCTCTAAGAAATCACTATCTATTACATCTGCTAAATCTTGAGGTATACATTCATCAATATTCTGATAAGTTATGAAGTTTCCATTATTTTTTGCTATTTCTATTAACTGTTCTATGCCTTTTTCCAGTCTATCAATAAATTTTTCTTTGTTTCTTTTTAGAATTATTTGATCATTCCCAACAAACTCGATTTTTTCAATTTCTTGAATTAGATCTGTAAAAAAAGAATTTGTTTTAACTTTTTGCATCAGCTAGATTACCTCCATGTTTATTCATAAATTTCTAATTCAATTGGTAAAAATTAGTTAAAACAGTTTTTTAGAAGTTTTGTTTTCGTGATAGCCATTGCGATCATTTACTTTATCTTTTTCACTTTACTATAAAGTTCAATAATTTGAGATGTAATCTTAGTTTTTTCTAAAGGATCTTCTACTTCACGAAGTTGAATTTTTAGTTGTTCGATTTCTCTATTGATCTTTATAAGGTTTATTCCATCTTTCAAAGAAGCTAATATTCTATCAGGATTGAAGTAATAGTCGATTTTCCAAACTTCTACAATTAGATCACTTAATTCTTTCGACGAATTTTCTAGCAAAAATCCTATATTTTCATTCTTCAAAGAGAGCTCTATAAATTCTTTGATAATGCCCTCAGAAAAGTCCTCGACATTAAAAGTTTCTTTTAGCACAATTCTATAATCTGGATATTTTATCCAAAGGTAAATATAAGATTTAGCTATATCATACTTTATATCCTTTTCTACATATGAAGGATCCACACGCAAAAAGGGATCTTCTTTTTCAGAAATATCTTCTATAAAAGTGGCATTGGTTTCCAGAATTTTTTTTACATAAAGTAAGTCTTTTCCTATTTTCTTTGAAATACACTCAATAAAACTTTCAATATAACTTAATTTACCAGCTTTCTCAAGTTTTTTATACCAAACCGACATATTTTTTAAGTATTTTTCTAAAGCAAATTCATTTGTCAAATCATACTTTTCAGCATAATAGTCAACGATAAATTCATAGAATTTATATGAATTTTTTAGAAGTTCAGCTATGTATTTTTTATCATGTTTTTTTGTTAAATCGTCAGGATCTTTTGCAGGATATTTAGAAACAGCTATTTGAAAGTCTGTTGTATAAAGGTTTTTTATAGTTGACATTGTAGCTTTTTTGCCAGCTTCATCCATGTCGAACATAAGGATAATTTTGTTTGTTGATTTAAGTAAATCGACTGCTTGATCCTTTGTGAATGAAGAACCTAATATTGCAACTATATTTTTAAATCCCAGTTTGTACATAGATATTAAATCAAAATAACCTTCAACGATTATAGCGAAATCGTTTTCTTTAATGTAACGCCTTGTTTTATAATACATATATAGAATTTTCGATTTTTTAAAGTAATTACTCTCAGGAGTATTTAAATATTTTGGGATATTAGAACTTTCTGTTAGTGCTCTTCCTGAAAATCCAACTAGTAAACCTGAATTATTACGAATGGGAAAGATCAATCTATTATAAAAAAACTCATTATCATTAACAATTAAACCAGCTTTTACAGCGATGTCTTTTTCAAAAAAATTTTCTTCCATAACTTTATTTACTTCGGAACCTAACGCATATCCTAACTCAAATTCTTCTGCTATATTCTTATTTATTTCGCGTTTTTTCAAATATTGCCATACCTGATGATAATTAGGTAAATTTAAGAGATTACTCGTATATAGTTTAGAAACTTCTTCATTTAACATTATTTCAGCAGGTACTTCATTACTACTTAGATCAATTTTTACTCCTGCCAAACTTGCTATTTTCTTTAGAGCATCAAGAAAACTTATTTGCTCATATTTTTCCAAAAAGGTTATGATATCTCCGTGAGCACCGCATCCGAAGCAATGAAAAGTTTGAGTATCAGGAAAAACGTAAAAGGAAGGAGTGCTCTCAGAGTGAAAAGGACATAAGGCAGAGTAATTTTTACCTTTTTTTGTAAGAGATAAATAAAAATTGACGAAATCTACAATATCTACTTTACTTTTAATTTCGTCAATTGTTTTTCTCATATGATCATAATCTTTTTTCATTAAACTTCACTTATCCTTAACATATTACCTGAATCATTTAGATTAAAAAGAAAATACAAGGCTATAAAATGAGTAAAAATTATCTTTTTGAAAATTGTGGACTTTTTCTTGCTTTTTTTAAACCATACTTCTTTCTTTCTACTTCTCTGGAGTCTCTTGTTAAAAGTCCCTCTTTTTTTAGTACAGGTCGTAATGATTCATCATATTGAAGTAAAGCTCGAGCTATACCTAATCTTATAGCACCAGCTTGACCACTTAATCCACCACCATTTACTCTGATCATTAAATCAAACTTTCCTTTTAAATCAGTTACTTCTAGAGGTTTTAAAGCATGTAATACCCACGCATCATTACCTCTTAGGTATTCAGCTAAGTTATTATAATCTTTTCCGTTTATTTTAACTTTTCCATCTCCGGGTCTTAGATATACCCTTGCAACAGCTGTTTTTCTTTTGCCTGTTCCATAATATTCAACTGTCTGTACCATATTCAAAATGACCTCCTAATTAGATTTTATCTAAATCGATTTCTTTAGGTTTTTGAGCTTGATGAGGATGATTTGGACCAGCATAAACTTTTAATTTTTTAAACATCTGCTTACCTAATATTGTTTTAGGCATCATCCCTTTCACAGAATGTCTTATTATTTGTTCTGGTTGCTTTTCCAAAAGTGCTTTGTAACTTACTTCTTTTAAACCTCCAGGATAACCACTGTGTTTTCTATAGACCTTGGTGTTTGCTTTGTTACCTGTTACTTTGATTTTTTCAGCATTAATAATGATTACAAAGTCACCAGTATCCATATGTGGTGTATAGATAGGTTTATGTTTTCCTTGTAGAATCTTTGCAACTTTCGATGCTAATCTTCCCAAGGTTTGTCCTTCAGCATCGATTATATACCATTCTCTCTTGATGTCATCTTTTTTTACACTATAGGATGGTTGTACAAGTTTAGAATTCAATTAAAATACCTCCTTACTGGACTTTTTCTTTAATAAAATTTTCGATTCTAGTTTTTTTAACAATGATATGCGATATAACTGAATTAGCAAAAAACTTTATAAAATTAAAAAGTAGAACTAAATAAAAAAATGTTTGAATACTTAAACCAATGTTTTGAACAAATTGACTTGTGGGTAAATTTGTATAAATAGGGATAGCAACATAAAAGTTTAATAGAAATGCAACAACCCCTGTCATTATACAACCTAAAATGTAGGTCACCCAAATATTAATTTTTAATTTTTTCAAAGTAGTAAGAATAAAAATAAAGGTCGTACCAGTCAAGATATTCATCAAAATCCCTATTAGTCCGCCCTCGCCTGAGCGAAAAATAAACAAAAAGTTTTTAATTAACAAAGTAAAAAAACCAGGCAAAAAACCATAAATCAGTGTCACAACAAAAACCATGCAATCACTGGGATCAAATTTTAGAAAAGGAAGCAACGGTATTATAGGAAATTCTATGAAAGTTAATAAAAAAGCCAATGCTCCAAAAATACCAATTATTGCTACTTTTCTACTATTCACTTTTAGTTCACTCTTTCATTTTCATATACACTAACAAATTTCCTGTTGTTTCTATTTTCGAATTTAACATAACCATCGATTTTTGAATATAATGTGAAATCTCTACCCATACCCACATTTTTTCCAGGATGTATTTTGGTTCCTCTTTGTCTGACTATTATAGAACCTGCAGTTATTTTGTTACCTTCATGCGCTTTAACGCCTAAATATTTTGGATTACTATCTTTTTTATTTTGATCTCCACGTTTTTTTGCTGCAAACAATTGTAGATTTATCTTCATGTTTCATCTTACCTCCACTTTAAGATTTTTCGGGTAATCTTTTGAAATGCTTATAAGACTTTCTAGCAAGTAGTGAAACAACATGTCGGATACTTCACATTTTTTAGAGGCTTTGATCAAAAGATAACCAGCGTTTTTTTCGTACTCCCCTAAACCTTCATTTTTTAGAATTTCTGCTACAAACTGCGTTAAAACACTTACCGCGCTACATACTATATCAGTTCCTGCTGATGCATAGGAAGAATGTCCTTTAATTTCCATTCTAGGAAGATCTCTTCCGTGGTAAGTTACTTCGATCATTTTATAAGCTACCCTTGAATATCTTTAACTTTTAAAGCAGTGTACTGTTGTCTATGTCCCATTTTTCTTCTATAGTTTTTTCTTCTTTTGAATTTTATTACATGAATTTTTCTGTCTTTACCATGTTCTAAAACTTCAGCTATTACTTTTGCTCCTTCAACATAGGGAGTACCAGTTTTTACTTCGTCATCCTGTTTTAACAAAATGACTTTATCCAAAATCAAGTCACTGCCAGGTTCAACATTTTTAACCTTTTCGGTATATATAACCTGATCTTTTTCTACTTTATACTGTTTACCGGCAAAATCTATTATAGCGTACACGGGTACACCTCCTGAATCTATTATGTAAATTTGATGATTTATAATAATTTTTTAGTTTGACATGACATAAATAATACAAAATTCACTTGGTAATTCTACCATTAAAATTATTTTATGATATTAAAGTATTGTTAATTTTCGTAAAAATTACCATAAACTCTTTTCTTTTAAAAAATTCTCAATTATTAGAGCTTGATCTGGATATATGTACAACAATTGAATATACGCTTTTTTTAATTTTACAATTGAAGATTCATCAAGTTTTAAATCGTATAAATATTTTGACAAGTCAAATCCGTTTTGTATAAAAGCAACTGGGTCTTCCAAAAAATCTATTAAATTTTCACTTTCCCATTTCCTAACTAAAATAACAACATCTGGGTATACATATTCTATCACATTTAGAGACTCATTTATTTTACTTTTCATTTCATTTATTGAAAATTCATATTTAACAGAGTTTAAAAAATCAATTACATTTTCTCCTGTGGAAATAAATTCAATAGGATTGTCAAAAAAAGAAATCTTCTTTTTGGTTGTTTCCAAAGAGGCGTACAAAGGAACATCTTTTGACGTGCTTAGGTATAATATTGAATTTGCTATGTTTTTACTAATCGGAACTGCTGATGAAGAAGACAAAAGATTTTCTCCTTCTACCATTACTGAAAAAATGTGTCCACCAGTAAAGCCTATAAACCACGCAGCCGTGTCAGATGTCCCTGTTTTTCCGTGTAAATCTAAATCAGGAACATTTGCACTTTTCCCTGTTCCTTCTGTTACAACTTCTCTTAAAATCGAATTCATTTGACTGTAGGTTTTGTTCGATATTGAATTAATTTTTCTTTCAATTTTAGGATATTTTTTATAAATTAAGTTTCCTTTTCTATCATATACTTCTGCAATAACGTAAGAAGCGGGAATTATTCCATAATTAGGGAAAATTGAATAAGCTTTTGCTAATTCATAAGGACTTGTTTCTAGCGTTCCTAAAGAAAGGGTTAAATCATCAGAATATACACCTTTTATTCCAACTTCATTTAAAAGGAAATTTTTTATAGTTTCAATAGATTGTTGGGGAGAAATATCTATGTGCATAGCTAAATATATTGAGGGAATATTAATGGAATTTATAAGCGCTTCTTTTAAGGTTACACTTCCTCTATAAGTTTTATCATAGTTTTGGGGTTCCCAGTCGCCAAATTTCATTGGATAATCTGGCAAAATAGTTTTTTCATCATATCCTTTTTCAAGGGCTAAGATGTAGTAAAAAGGTTTTATACTTGAACCAATCTGTTTATTAGAATAAAAAACATTGTATTCTCCACCCCAAAAACTTAGTATTTCACCTGTTTTGTTGTTTAAGACGATAGCAGAAGAGTTTTCATCTAAAGTTACTGAATCAAAAAGACTTTTGTTGTAAGTAGTTTTGATAGTGTATCCACCGCCTTTTAAACCAATTAACTCTTCTTCTTTCTTGACTCTATACACTAAATTTAGATATCTTTCATTGTACGATTGGGGATAGAAAATTAGGTCTTCTATTTTTTTACCTATTTCGTCTCTTGTTTCGAGGGTAAAAAAGCTGTCTGGCAAAGAGTTTAGCACAATCCCTGCTTGTGCCTTCGCCCTCTGAGGATATTTATAGGGATTATAGATTTCAGGTCCATTTACTATTCCTATTAATACTAATATTTCCTCTGTTGAAAGATCTTGAACATCTTTTCCAAAGTATCTTTGAGCAGCAGCACCTACACCTGAAATATCATTTCCAAGATATACACTATTGAGATAAGCTTCCAATATCTCTTCTTTTGTATAAGATCGCTCTAAGAAAAAGGCTAACATCATATCCATTATCTTTCTTTTTATGTTTCTTTCATTACTTAGGTAAACTGTTTTAGCCAATTGCTGAGTAATAGTACTACCTCCCTGTACTATTGATAAATGCTTTATGTTGATTAAAGCTGCTCTTGTAAGGGCTTTAATGTTTATTCCATTGTGTTCAAAAAATTCTCTATCCTCAGACCACAAAATACTGTATATTAATTCGTTAGGAATGTCTTCTAATTTTATATATTTATATTTTGTTGGAAGGATAAATTGGTTATTATCGAATAAATAGGTATTATAATTAGAATTAACCAGAAATATGGACATTGTGTTGTGATAAAAATTATTAACATATAAAAATAAAGCAAAAAAAATAGATAAACCAATAACTAAACCAACTATGAAACTTTTAATGATCGCACACCTCCAGACTTTTAATATTCTAGATATTTTGAATTTCTGAGAATTATTTTTATTAAATTTATGTTTTTAGATACCTTCTTGATTCAAAACTTTGCATAACCTGAATTTTATTTACATGTTCTATATTTTAAAGCAGGAAATAGAATGGACTGTGTCGCGCTGGATCCATAAAATAAAAGTTTGTTTTAGGTGTAGAGATGCTCTATACGATTGTTTTTAGATTTCCAAAACTAACAAGGCTAATTACTAATCCATTTAAATCAAGAATTGATTTTAAAAATTTCTCCATTTTTAGAGAAACTGTTTAATTTTGAAGAAAGATTTTTTCATAATATCATATCATAAATAAAAAAGAAAGGTTTGAGTAATTCTAAAAATTATTGAAATTATGATAAAATAATAAAAACACACAAAAATTCTTTATTCTTGGACATAAACATATTCTATATTGAATTTCTTGTAAAACATTGTTAGAATAATTTATACATAATTTACAAAATCACTCGCTTCTGATTTTCTTTGATATATGCTTTAATATTAAAGAAATTGAATGAGCATTAAAGTTGATACATCTAGTTTTTTGGAGGCAATGAGTCAAGCCTTATTCTTTGTACGTGATAAAATTATATCTTACTTGGTTCTAAGAGAATATTAAATAACTGTGTATGAATTGTTGTAAAAACTTTTTTGATATCGAAAACCAATTTTTAGGAGGTTGAATATTATGTCTGGACACAATAAATGGGCAAATATTAAGGCTAGAAAAACTGTTCAAGACGCAAAAAGATCAAAAATGTTTACGAAGCTTATAAGAGAAATTACTATAGCAGCTAGAGAAGGCGGAGGAGATCCAGAGTCTAATCCAAGATTAAGAACAGCCATAGAAAATGCTAAAGCTGCTAATATGCCCAAAGATAAAATAGAAGCTGCTATAAAGAAAGGTACAGGCGGAGCTGGCGGAGAAGAGCTTTTCGAAATAATGTATGAAGCTTATGCTCCAGGAGGAGTAGCTTTACTTATCTCTGTGGTGACTGACAATAAGAACCGAGCAGCTCAGGAAATACGTCATATTTTGTCAAAACATGGAGGTACTCTGGCAGAATCTGGATCAGTTGCTTGGAATTTTGAACGAAAAGGTTTAATCACCATTCCAAAAGAGGAAGTTGAAGATCTTGAAGAAGTGTTACTTCTGGCAATTGAAGCCGGTGCTGAAGATATTGATGAAGATACAGATCCAATTGAAATAATAACTTCACCTGAAAATCTAACTTCGGTAAGAAAAGTTTTAAAAGAAGCTGGATATACTGTGAGGGAACAGTTAACCTACTTACCAAAAACAACTGTTAAAGTATCCGATGAAGATGCAGAAAGAGTTATTAAATTATTAGAAGCACTTGATGAAATGGATGATGTTCAGGAAGTATATGGTAATTATGACATTAATGATGAGGTAATGGAGCGGTTAGCTGCTAATTTGTAAGTTATAAGCTTGTAAAGAGCGGGGACCTTATGGCCCCCTCTTTACCTATAATTCTTGTAAAGAAAGGAGAAAAAATGAGTAAATTTTTTTTAAATACTTTAATTATTTTTATATTTTTTATAGTTTGCTCTATATCTTTTTCTTCTTCTGGAGAAGTATCTATTTTAACCGACTTTACTCCCATTTTGAAAAATGAATTTATTTTTGATTTGAAATTAAAAGATATTTATGAAGGGAACATTCATTTTGATTTTGAATTAGGTGAGGATTACATCAGTGTCAGCGAAATAAACGAGATTGTGAATTATTTTAAATTATATCAACCTGGTTTTGAAATCTCTTATAGGAATCCAATGGATAGGAAAGATCCATACTTTTTGGTTGAAAATAATTCTGGATTCATGATGATTTTAGATGATTTTGTTAATCTTTCGTTTAATGGACTTAATTTTGGTATAGTTTTTACAGAATCTTTTCTAACAATCTCTTATTGGAATAAGTTAATCGATCTTTCTCAATCTAAAGTAGGAATTACTCTTTCTTTCCCAAACAATTTTGGAATCACCTTCGGTTTTGAAGAAAAATTAAAATATTATTTTAAGGCAGGAGATTTACTATTTTCTCTTAATAAGAGATCGTTGGATTCTGTTTACATTTTAAATAAAGATTTTCGCCTGGAATATCATGCCGAAGACGGAAAACTTATCGTAAATTCTATATTTTTCGACAAAAATGAAAAGAACTTTTATTTCAGAATACCTCTTAATAAATCATTGTATTTAACTTATTCAAATCTTGGTTTTGGCGTAACTTTTTACTTCGATTTGTATTAGACAATTTATAAAAATAATTTAGCAAGAGGGATGTAGATGAATGAATATTATATTTCACAATTCGATGACAAAGACTATGAACTTTTTTTACAAAACCTGATAAAACATTTTGATTTAGATCTTCGTGGGTACAAGCAGCACAGATTAAGGAGACGAACGGACATCTTACTTAAAAAGTATAACCTTAAATCTTACAGTGAGTACTTTGAACTCCTTAAGAAAGATAGAGAAAAATGGGATGAGTTTTTGAATAAACTTACAATAAACGTCACAGAATTTTTTAGGAATCCTGATAAATGGGTGTTTTTAAAAAATAATATTTTGCCTGAAATAATTAAAGAGGATAACGGTAAAATAAAAGCATGGAGTGCCGGGTGTTCTACAGGAGAAGAACCATATACATTAGCGATTATTTTAGATATATTAGGAGTTCTACGTTCTAGTACCATTATAGGTGGAGATTTTGATGAAGATGCGCTAGAAAAAGCGAAGTTGGGAGTTTATCCTGAAAAAAGTCTGGTAAATGTACCCGAAAACATCAAACTGAAATATTTTAAAAAAGTGGATGAAGATAAATATGAAATTATTGAACGAATTAAAAAAAGAGTTGACTTCAAAAAAGTTAATTTACTTTTAGATGATTTTGATAAAAACTTTGATTTAATAATATGTAGAAATGTTGTTATATATTTCGATATGGAAGCAAAAGATAAACTTTACAATAAATTTTATGAATCTTTAAAGCCTGGTGGAGTTTTATTTGTAGGTTCAACAGAAAGAATATTTAATTATAAAGAAATAGGTTTTTCGTCTATAGCCCCATTTTTCTACAAAAAAGAAAAGAAATGAGGAGGAAAATCAATTAATGGATAAGATCAAAACTATGACTATGGAATGGACTGGTAACAGTTTAATATTTATAGATCAAAGATTTTTGCCTTTAGAGGAAATTTATGTTGAATGTAAAACCTATCAAGATGTTGCCAAATCAATAAAAGATATGGTAGTTAGAGGAGCCCCGGCAATAGGTGCGAGTGCTGCATTTGGTTATGTACTAGGTGCCAAACAAAATCAGCATTATAATGAAAAGGATAGGTTTTTCCAAGAAATGCAAAATGTAAAAAAAGTACTCGGTGGAACCCGTCCTACTGCTGTTAATTTATTTTGGGCTTTGAATAGAATGGAAAAAGTTATGGAAGATAATTTAGAAGAAAAAAATGTAAAAGAGATCATAGATATTCTAGAAAAAGAAGCCTTAAACATTGCTTATGAAGATATAGAGATCAATAAAGCAATAGGAAGGAACGGTGAAAAGCTTTTAGATGATGGGGATGCCGTTTTAACTCATTGCAATGCGGGTGCTCTTGCTACTGTTGATTATGGGACTGCGTTGGGAGTGATAAGAGCAGCGGTTGAAAATGGGAAGAGAATACATGTTTATGTTGATGAAACACGTCCTTATCTTCAAGGAGCAAGACTGACTGTGTGGGAGCTAATGAAGAGTGGCATAAAAACGACACTTATTTCTGATAATATGGCAGGATGGGTCATGAAGCAACAAAAGATTAACGCTGTAATAGTAGGTGCAGATAGGATTGCACGAAATGGAGACTTTGCTAATAAGATAGGAACATATTCAGTTGCTGTTTTAGCTAAAAAGCACGGAATACCCTTTTATGTTGCTGCCCCCTTATCTACCATAGATATAGAAACTGAAAATGGTAATGCAATACCAATTGAAGAAAGAAATAAAGATGAAGTAAGGTTTTGCTATAAAACAAGAGTTGTAAGAGATGATGTTGATGTTTATAATCCAGCATTTGATGTAACACCCCACGAATTAGTTACTGCAATAATAACAGAAAAAGGTGTCATTAGACAACCTTATGAAAAAAATATACCATCTCTTTTTGTATAAAAATCTCATATTTTTAGATTTTGGAGGAAAGCATTGAAAATCCTATTGTTGAGCGATTTGCATATACCAACAAGATGCGATATAGATAGATTGAAAGCTATCAATTTTGATGTATATGATCAAATATTTCTGACAGGCGATATAACCTCTGTTGATGTATTAGATTTCTTGGATAATCAAAGACCTATATTACAAGTCGTCCATGGCAACATGGACGACTTGTATATTAAAAATAAATTACCACAAAAAGTCGTTATAGAATTGTATGGAAAAACTTTTGGATTAATTCATGGACACCAAACTGGAGTGGCCATTCCTGAAAAATTAATAAAATATTTTAATGAAAAACTGGATGTGCTAGTTTTTGGACATACGCACTTTCAAGAAAAATACCATAAGAGTAGTACTATTTTTATAAATCCAGGCGCCTTTTGTGAGGGCTATCATGGAGAGATTGAGATGGATGAAATAAACTTCCGGATTAGTTTACTTCACCTCTAAAAGAACGTCTTCGCTAGTTCCATAGGTTTCTTGCCAGTACATGGTGAATGAAACTGCAGGAAGGATTTTGTACTCTCCTGAATTTAGCAATCTCATGTAATAACTGTATACTCCACTTTTATAGCCAGATGAGAAAAAAGTAATTTTATCCTGTCTTATTTCTCTTGCACTATACCAATAATTCCAAGGCGAATACCAACTGTAATAAAATTTGGAAGATTGAGAAATATTTTTTTCTGAATAGTTTCCTAAAACTTGCACATTACCTGCAAGATAATCTTCGGCAACCAAGAATTGTGGAATATCGGACTGCATAGATATTGTTACTTTTACTATGTCACCTTCTTTAAAATATTTTTCGGTATTGTCTATAAAATCAATTTTATAAATTCCTTGAGGTCCAATATATTTAGAGTTACCCTCAAATTTTACATTTCCAAAAATTTCTATAGTACTTTGAGAAATGTCAATTAATTTAGTTCCTGTAACAGGAAAGATTTTTTTTGCCGTTTTTGAATCAATATCCCACAAGTACATGCTGTCGGTGAATAGTATAATATTGTTTTGATATACATCTATTGCTTGAACATTTGTTGGAAGAATTTCATGAATATCTTTTAGGTACAGATAATTTTCTTGAGTACGGGTGTTTTCTACGAGTAAAATAGGTTCACTATTTAATAGAGCAATCGACTTAATTTTCATATTATCTATGGAATAGTATATGATTTTGTTATTTTTAATATTGTATTTAAGAAGTTCTCCGTCTTTTAATAGATAAATAAGATTAGAATGTTTGATAAACATTTGTGGGTTTTCCACGAATTGATCGTTGATATATAGTCTATTGTTTCTGTTATCATATTTAATTTGTATATTCTCATCTTGAAAGATAACTTGAGTTTGGTATGCGTTGTACCAAATGAGTTCGCCATCTCTTTCCAATATGTTTGTTTCAACTTTACAATTTATATTTGACGGGATTTTTAGCTCATCTATCTTCAAAAATGCATCAATAAAATATTTGTCTTTTCCTTTTTCAGCTAGGACGTTATATTTTTTGTAAAAGGTTTTATTCAAAATAATTCCTTCGTCTTGTGTTGAAGGTTTTAAGAGATTTTGTGTTTTTATTTCGTAAAGTCCTTGATTGTAGAGGTAAATGTCGTTCTGAGCAATCATAAAATTATTATTACTAGGACCTAAATTTGATGTATAAACAGAAAAGAATTCTTGATTTCGTAGTAGAATATCAAGGATTTTTGAAACTTCTTTGGTCGAATACCATGTGTATCCCCTTTTGCTTGAGAGCAAAAATTTGAATACCTTCAAAGTTAAAATAGAATTTTGTTTTTCTTGTAAAAGAAGATCCAATAATACTGCATTTGCATCTGTAATTGAATAAAAATAGTTGTCATCATAATAGTCGATAAACGCTATATCCTCTTTTTCATTTATTTTTGAAATAATATTGTCCAGGTATTCCTTATGGTAAAATGCGTAATAAAGTTCATCTAAAGTATTTTTTGGAGTAAACTCCGTATCGATCCCATAAAGCCTTAGTACATAGTAAACAAAGCCTGTAGATACGTGCTTTTTCAGATAAGATAGCCCATTTGAAATAGTAGCTTGTGATACGTAGTATCCTTCATCTTCTATCTTTTTTAACCCATACATTACGTAAGCACTGAGTTCGGGATGAGATTCTTCACTAGTTCCCCACCATCCCCAACCGCCATCACCCTTCTGATATTTATAAAGTATCTGAAGGGTTTCTGTAACTTTTAGATCAAAATCTTTGATGTTATATCCTTTTTTTTGAGCAGTTAAAAGAGGAATGACAACAGAAACTACTTGTTCGCTGCATTTGTAGGAATAATTTTGAAGGTAATTTAAAGAATCAATTATTAGTGTCTCTAAATTAAACGGACGATAGTACTCTCCTTTTTTTATTGTATAACCGTTTGAAGTATCTATTAGTTTTATTACATCCTCCCAAATTTCATCTGATTTAACTGAAAAAGGTAATTTCACTATATCATAACCAAAATCAAATGTAATGGTTGATTCTCCTGTTTTCAGGGCTTTGAGAGTTAAATGAAGAGTTTTTTGGGAATTCGGTGAAATTTCTAATTCACCTTCATTGGGGGTTATACTAATATTTTCATCTGTGTCAATTTTATATTTTATAAGTTTTGTATCATTGGTGTTATTGTAAATTACAAGATAAAAATTCGCTTTATCTCCTATCACTGCAAAATTTGGGAGCAAGGGTCTGATGTAAAAATCTAAATTACTCTTGTAAGAAGTTGTGGTTTTATTAATTTTTTTCCCGTCTTTTGTAAACCCGTAAGAAGTTATTCTCCAAGTTGTTAAAGAATCGGGATTAGTAAAAATTATTTCAGCTTGTTTGTTTTTTGTTTCGATAAAAGGGATCCACAAAGCTGTATCTGGAAAATATTCTCTTGTGTTAACACTCAACTCGCTACTTCCTTTGTAAGATGCAAAGACCTCGCTTTCTTCTAGCGTTAGACCATATAACTTTTGTGGAATATAAATATATTCAATGCCAGTAGTAATAAGAGGTTCGACATAATACAATTTAGGATATAATTCATTTAGTATATCTTTTCTATCTTCAACAAGAAGATAAATTCCTTCATCTACAACGCTCAAAGAAAAAATTCCGTCTTCTTCTGCTTCTATTTGAATTGAAACTTCATCTCGAGGTGAGTATGTTTCTTTATCAGTTTTAATTGTATATGAATACGTTAAATCTTGTAATTTTTCTAAATCAATAGATTTTTGTAGTACTTCATTTCCTTCTTTATTAAACAAAAGAACTTGAATAAAAATATTTCTCTCAAGTAAATTTTCTGGTATTTGAAAAATATATTCATTTATTGTATTATTATATTCTACGAAATCATAAATTTCTCTTCCTGCTAGAAATATTAAACCAATTGAATCAATTTCTGTTTCTATAGAAAAACGAATGTTTTTACCGTTAATTTCAAGATGTGAAAAAGATGTATGCGAGGTTCTAACGTAAGATGAGATATAGATGCTAAATCGAGTTGAAGAATCTTCAAAAAAAAGATCTGCAAAATAACTTGCCTCTTCAGGAAAAGAGTATTCAAAAGAAAAAATTCCGTTTCTTACAGGGATATCAAACGTATTTTCTAAAATATTTATTGTTTTCCACGCATCTTCATCCCAGGCTTGTTTGTAAAGAGCTATTTTCATGTTACCATCAGCAGGATTACCTTGACGATCAGTAACTGTACCACTGAAGGTAATAGGTTCTTCCGGCTTACCTTGAACATATCCATTTTCAAGTTCTATGAGGTAACTTCCATCCATAACTCTGACTCTGTGAATTTCTTGAATTTGGCGCTGACTTTCATCAACTATGATAGCTTCTAGTGTGTAATAACCTTCATGACCGTCTTGAACTTTTATTGGTATATTTAATAAGCCCATTTCGTCTGTAAAAGTAACTGTTTGATATAAAAGAGATCTTCCTTCATAACCGTACAAGTTATCATAGTATAAATAAATAGATACATTTGCATTCTTAACAGGATTACCATTTAAATAAGTTAATTTAATAGAGAAATCGACTAGATCATCAGTGTAATAAGTATCAGAAATGGTTGATATTTCAACAGTATACTCTGGTTTTACATATTCTTGAACATAAAAACCATAATAATAAGTTTCCCCATCTTGAGAAGTAAGTCGAATGCTATAGTATCCTAGAGGAGCAGATTCAGAAATGTAATATTGCCCATTTGCTCCACCAAAATTATCGGTTTTATATGTTTGCGACATTATCTTGTTTCCAGAGGGATCGATGATATCAACATCTATATAATTATTGCCTTTAAAAATATATTTATTGTCTTCTTTTTGATAAGATATCAGTCTAAAGTTTACCGTCTGACTAGGTTTGTATAAAGGTCTGTCAGTAATAATTTGAAGAGGCGAATCCTTATAAATTTTACTTTTTTCATAAAAATTCTGAGATCTAATTCCTGCATCATTTTCTATTACTACACGTTTTAGAGAAGCGAAATTTGTTCTCAATTCTGAAGTGCCATGGAAGATTTTTGTTTTGCCATTTGCATCTTGCAGTATTATTCTGCTATTGACTTCTTCTAAAGAATCTAGGTCATATATTTTAATAAAAAGTTCGTCACCATCATACGTAGCTATGAAATTTGTATTTGTTACTAAAACTTCTTCATAAGAATATTTTTTAGAATCAGAGCTTTGAAATTCCAAAAAATACAATCCAAGTTCTTCAAATTCTATAGTTTCATCAATGTAGCCATTTTTGTCTGCTTTTAGTGTTTTTGAATATAGAAAAGATTTTTCAAGTTCAGGTAGAGATTGTTGGTAGAGGATTACGTCAAGTGGATATGCTGCTTTATAAACATTCATTAAAACCTGATTTTCGTCAAATCCTATTAGTTGAACATTCTCGTTTTTTTTAATGACGTTATTTCCCCTAATGTATACATAAGAAAAGCCCGAAAGAGAAAAAATAATAAATAACATTAAAAGCAACTTTACTTTTTTCATGGCCCTTCCCCTCCTTCTTGTTTTTGGAAATTTTAAAACATACTTTTTATTATTTTAGCTTTAGATTCTTTTAAAAACTTTTTATTCAGAGACGCTCAGGTAGAGCGTTTCTACAGTTTTTGATACTTATACTGTTATGCTGAGAGAGAAGATAGGGTTTCAGCCTGTACCCCTTTTAATTAAATGTTTGTTTTTGTTGTATAACTACTCTCTATGAGTGTCTCAGGAATTAATTAGCACATTAAAATGTTTGTTGCACCTTTTATTATCAATTAATAAATTTTAAATAATTTTCAGCAATTGAATTAGTTTTAGCGATATTAGAGTATATTTTCCCAAAGCTTCTTGGAATATAATTATTAGTTTTAAGATCCATTCCATACAAACCATTCTTTATTACGTGACTGTTTATGTTGTAGTCCTTTAAAGAATTATATGTATAACCGAATATTTTACTGTCTTTTTTTGATATTCTTTCGCTGATGTTACAAAGATTTTTTATTAAAGAGCTAGACTTAAAGGTGTTTATTTCTTCTCCAATAGAATTTTCTGTTATTAACAAAGGAATATCATAATCTTTAGAACATTTATCAATAGTATCTTCAAGATTGGTAAAATTTTCTTTTTTAAGTTCTTTCTTTGATTCAGGTTTATATCCCGTTAGTAAATTGGAATATTCATTAGAGGATTTAAAAGTAAATTCATTAAAATTTATTCCTATAAAGTCAATGTTGTAGTTTTTGTTTTCCTTTTGTTTAAACAAACAACATTCTCCGTTGCTTAAAAAATTAAAAAGTGAAAAATAAAAATCAGAACTTTTTATTTTTGCTTCTTTAAATGCAAAAAGTTCATTGATATTAAAATACAATTCTTCGGATACTGAAATTTTAGCGTAAGGGTTGTATGATTTTATCAAGTTATAAGTTTTTTCATAAAATTTGACAACGCTTTGAAATAAACTTGCAATTGATGAAAAATCAGAATTATAACTAGATAAATAAACTTTTTTTATATATTTCATGGGATTATTTAACACTGAGTAAAACTGTATTTTATCACTAACTTTATTCAAAAGAATTTTAAGTTTTTCGAAAATCAAAGCTAAATTATCATTTTCTTCAAATTTTATAGGATAAAAATCTAAATCAAGCAAACTAAAAATGGGTTCTATATTATTTTCAAATAACAAATCAGTTAAAAAACTATAGATTTCAATATAATTTAGAGGGTCTGTAAGTAAATCATTCCACTCTAAGGTGAATCTATAAGAATTAATATTTAAAGACTTCAATAGATCGATTTCATTTAATATTTTCTTTTTGAGTTCTGAGAGGTCTATTTTCTGAGATGGATTTGAAAAAGGATAAGAGCTGGGAGGACTATTAGCCCCCCACAAAAATAGTTTAGGAAAAATTATTTCTTCCATATCGTACACCTTCTTTATTCATACCTCAAAGCTTCTACAGGGCTCAACTTTGATGCCTGGTTTGCTGGATATATTCCAAAAAACAAACCAATCGCTGCAGAAACACCAAAAGACAACAATATCGATTTTACTGTAAACACAGCTGATAATCCAAAGGCCTTTCCAAAGTGGACAATTATACCCGATAAGAATACTCCTAGAATCATTCCTATTATACCAGCTATGACAGTTAAAACTACACTCTCCAATAAAAATTCTAGAAGGATTCTTCTTCTACTTGCTCCAATTGCCATTTTAATTCCTATTTCTCGAGTTCTTTCTTTTACAGTAACTAGCATAATATTCATTATACCGATTCCACCCACTACTAACGAAATAGAAGCTATTCCTACTAGAATTACGTTAAATATACCTGTGATTTGATTTACCGCATCTAAAATCGCATCTTGACTTAATATAGTGTATTTTTTGGAATCTTCGAACTTTCTGTAAAGATAAAAATCTATGCCCATTCTAGCTAAGTCGGCACTTTTTTCATCTATTGCTGAAACTAATATCTGACCAGTTCTACCACTCGCATGAAATAGCCTATGGTCTGCAACAGTATGAGGAAGAATGACTAAATCGTCTATATTAAATAACAACCTACTACCGGTCTTCTTTAGAACACCAACAACTTCAAAAGTGATTTTTCTACTTCCACTAGATCCAGTTTGAATAATGTTAAAGCGTTCTCCAATTACCTCTTGCCTACCAAAAAGCTTATCAGCTATGTTATAGCCAATTACTGCAGAGCTTCTAAGCTCTTCTGAATCTTCCTCATTAATAGGTCTTCCGTAAACTACATCCAAATTCATTATTTCAAAGAAACCAGGTAAAACTCCAAGAACAGTTGCAGTCGTATTTTTTCCATGGATTTCAACGACATAGCTTGACGCCAGTAATCCAGTTGCATTTGCAACTCCAGGCACCATTGTTGTTATATTTATTGCATCTTTGAATTCTAAAGGATCTGAAGCAAATCTTGAAAAGATAGAGGAGGTGACCATAATTATATTGGAACCTAAAGATGATACTGTTCTGTTGATTTCTTCCCGTGCACCATCTCCAATAGCAATAATTGTCATAACGGCAGCTACACCTATAATTATCCCCAACATTGACAAGAATGTTCTTAGTTTATTGTCAAATAAAGATCTAAAGGTTTCTCTAAGTATTTCCAACGTGTCTCACCACCTCTATATCTTCGATTCTTCCGTCAAGTAGTTTTATTATTTTGCTTCCTTTTTCCAGCCATCTTAAATCATGAGTTACTACTCCTAAAGTTACTCCGTTTTCATTTAACTCTTCAAAAATCCTAAAGATTTCTTCGCCGCTTTTTGTATCTAAATTACCTGTTGGTTCGTCTGCTAAAATAATAGCCGGATCATTTGCCAAAGCTCTAGCGATAGCAACCCTTTGTTGCTGGCCTCCAGATAATTGGGTGGGTTTATGATTGAGTCTATCTCCTAAACCTACCATTTCTAGAAGTTCTTTAGCTTTTTCTCTTCTTTTTACGGCTGGGACACCTGCATAGAGCATAGGCAATTCGACATTTTCTAAAGCAGTGTATTTGGGTAAAAGATTGAATCCTTGAAATACAAATCCTATTTTTTGATTTCTAATTTTTGCAAGTTGCGAACTTTTCATTCTTGAAACATCTATTCCCTCAATAATTACTTCACCTTTTGTTGGTAGGTCTAAACAACCTAAAATTTGAAGTAAGGTTGACTTTCCACTCCCTGAAGGTCCAATTATTATTATAAATTCTCCTTCTTCAATGTTAAAAGTCACACCTTTTAATGCTTCTACTTTTACTTCACCCATATCATATATTTTCCATACTTCTCTTAATTCTAAAACGGTTCCTGGCATTAAAATCCACCTCTTCCTCCACTTGTTGATGGAACCGTAGGCGTTATAGTGGGAATACTTATAGTTAGACCATATTGTTGTATTAATCTTCTAGCTTCTTGAGAAGAGGGAATTATTAATACTATGTCATCTTTGTTCAATCCAGAAGTTATTTCAACCATTTTACCTGTTTCCCTACCAATTTGAACCTGAACTGGTTCCATTCCGCCCTCAGAAGTCAACCTGTAAACAATTTTTATACCTTCTGGTCCTTCCTGAATAGCGTCTTTGGGTATAGCTACTGTGTTTTCTAATTTAAGGGTTACTATTTCTACATCTGCAGTTATGCCAGAGATTATTGGATATTGACCTGTATCACCTTCAAAATCTATTTCAATTGGGATAACCACTATCCCCATGTCAATCACCGCTGTTGGGCTTATCCAACTGATTCGACCGGGCAATTTTAAGTCTATCGAACCAAAATCTACAGTTACTTCCATACCTTCTTTTATTAATGGTATATCAATTTCATCTATGGCAGCTTTCACTTTTAAATTATTGTCTTCAACAATTGTGAAGGCGGGTGTGTTTGTTCCCACTAGATCTTTTTTAGAAATATTTACTGCACTGATAATTCCTGATACAGGAGCGATAATATTGGTATACTCTAAATTTTTTTGAGCTACTTCTAGCAGAAGTTTTTTTACTTGTTTCATTCTCTCTCCCAAATTTAGGGATGCTTCATAATCATTTAAAGCATTCAAATATTGTATCTGATATTGAAGATCATCAATTTTGGCAAGTAATTGACCCTCTTCTACATAATCACCTTTTTCAACATATATTTCTAAAATCTCTCCAGAAACTTTAGGTGCAACCACTTTTGTTGAAGCTTGAACAGTTCCAACGACCTCTATTGAATCACCTACATCTGTTTTTACAGGATATTTAAGATAGATTGTTGGCAAAGAACCAGTTTCAGAGCTTTTTGTTTTACCTTTGGGAACGAATATAAAAGCCAGTACAACCACAATAGCAATTATAACTATAAGCCAAATAGTTATTTTAGTCCCTTTTTTCAATTCTTATCACCCCATAAATTTACATAGTACTGTTGCATTAACCTTAGTTCATTTACTTTTAGGTTATTCTCTGTTTTTTCTAATGTTAATTTACTTCTTTGCAAAGTAATTTCAGACAAAGTTAAGTCGTTTTGAGTTATAAATCCTTTTTTATATAGATCCTGACTTCTCTCATAATCTTCTATAGCATTTTTTAAATTAATTTGAGCGATATTGATATCGTAATAAAGAGTTTTTTTGTTAGTTTCAAGACCCCTTATCAATTCTTCTATTTTTTTAGTGCTTTCATCATAGGTTAAGCTAGCTAACTCTGATTTCATGGTATCTGCTGCAAGCTTTCTCTCGCCTTTATCAAAAATTGTCATTTCAAATCCTATACGTACATTCCAATTAAAATCGTTGAAAGGTTGTACACTAAAAGTTAGAGTCGAAAACGGTACATAAGGCAAAAACCAAAACTTTTTTTGAATATCAGATGCTTCTTTGCTTAACTTTAAAGCTTTTAAATCTAACCTTTCACCTGTATTTTTTGAAACAGAAGAGTTTTGACTTATTATATTGTCTACCAAATTTCTAGTTTCGTTGTATAGATCTTCTGTAAATTCAAAATACTCTAAAGATACATTACTCGCTTTTAAACCTTCAAAAACTTTTTGAGCTGTCAATATTTGTTTTTCTATTTCTTCCTTAACCTTTTCTTCTGTAGCAGTTTCATACAGATTATTTAAAATTTCTATTTCTCTTTGAGAAATTTCGATCATCTTTTCGTTGTAACACCTATTAAATACATCTTCAACAGTAGTTATAAATACGTTAGTTTGAGCAAAATAGTAGCTTGATAAAGCAGAGTAATACTTTGCTTCAGTGTTTAATTTATCAGCTTTATCTACTTTTTTAAAATCACGAGAAGCAACAATTGCGATTTGTTCATAAAGTTTTTCTTCCACTGTTTGCTCTGTGGGGGTTTTATATTGTATTGTGCTCCAAGGAGCGTAAAAACCACTTTTATCGCCTTTAAAATAGATTTTAAAGGGGAAAGAAAGTCCTATGTTTGTTCCAAATACCTCAACAAAAGCCGTGTCTAGTGAAAAACCGAAACCAACGATTTCTCCTTTAGAATTGAAAACAATGCCTCCGATCTCTGTTTCTGTTTCAACATCAATAGTATCGGGCATCTCATCAAGGAAATTCTCTAAACACCCAAGAATTTCTTCAGAAATATCGCAATCTTCAAGTAAATCTTTAAGTTTATCAGGAAGTTCTTCAGAAATCTTGGAATCTTCAAGTAAATTTTTAAATTGATTGAGAAGTTCTTCAAGGGCTTTCTTCTGAGTGTTTTCAACTGGAACTTTAACAACGTTAAATGTATTCAAAGAAGTTTGTAGATATGGAACAAAAAATTGATTGATTCGTTTCATTTCTACTTCAGCGCTTTTTAAGCTTAGTTCTGCTTTGTAAAAATCTGAACTACTATTTAAATTCTTAAGGTATAATTCTTCAAAGCTTATTCCAAATATGCTCAAAACCATGAAGATCAAACCTAAAGTGAGTATTAATTTCTTTTTCACAACCCTACCTCCTTTAGGCTCCTTCCTGTATCAACCACGTAATTTATATAAGTTTTTAAATAATTCTGAAGGCTTTCATAATAAGTTTTTTGAGAATTCAAATAATTTATATTTGCTACATTGAGTTCAAGTTCTGATACTAGTCCCTTGTCAAATCTGTTTTTTGTATCATTAAATGTTTTTTGAGATAATTTAACTCTTTCTTGTAAATTTTGAAGGGTTCTATCAAGGATTTCTAACGAATTTATTATTATTTTATGCGCTTCAAGGAGTTTGTCTTCTGTGTCTTCAAGAGTTAAAAGATTTTTTTGATGGGTTGCCTCTGTAATTTTTTTAGTGTAGATCGATGCATTTGAAGGAAGGTTGTTCAAATCATATTCCGAAAGTGCGGCATTTAGTTTTGCTAATTTTAAAGCATAGCTTTTATTTAGATATTCTTCATCGCTGACGAATAAACCATCTAGAGTTGGAACAACTATAGTTATTTCTCTAATATCACCATCATATACCTTTTTTAAATTATCTTGTGCTGTCTCTAAACTAATTTGCGAATTTTTTAAGTAATTTTCGACATCTTTTACATCTAGTTCGGCAATTTTTAGATCATCATCGGATATTAACCCTCTATTGTATAATTCTTTGCTGTTATCGTAATTTATTTGTGCGCTTTTCAATTGTAAGGTTACAATATTAACGTTGATTTCTTGTAGATAGAGATTAAAGACTCTACTTAATATGTCAGCATAGTATTCTTTTATTGAATTGTTATAATCCATCAATCCTTTTTGATAAGCAAGTTCCCCTGCTAACTCAATTTTTTTGTTTATGGCTTCGATCATTGTTTTGTCATAATCAAGGAGAGTTTTTTCTAAATCTATTTGTGCAATTTTGTATATGTTACTTTTTTCCTTAGCAATTTCAAATACGTCAACTAAACTAACAGAGAAAGAAATTACCACCATTAATAATGTAATGAGTAATAAAACACTTTTTTTCATCTTATTTCCTCCTTCTATTTTTAATTTTTTAATTTTTTTCATTTTTAGAAAGGCATTAATTACTAATTTTTAACTTGTTTAGTGTTTGTATACTATAAATACTAAAACTTAGCGTCTACTGGTTTGGCTCTGTTATCCATCTAAATTCAATGTTTTTCAGTTGTAGAGACGCTCTAATGAGCGTCTCTATTTTTTGCAAACCGTTAGGTTAGATGCCAGAGCAGTTGAGACGATTTACTCACCTACATATCAAAAAATTAACAAAATCTATATTCTATAACCCTTATAAATTCATCGCCTTTTTGAAAATCTTTCTATTTTATTTGTGACTAAAAAAGTTTTTCTTATTTTTCATTATCAACTTAATTTATATCTTTCTTTTCTTAAACCAATCTTAAAATGAAAACCAAATTAAAAAACTTTTAGATCTACGTTGCCATAGATAAATGGCATTTTTTAGTTTAGAAATGGATTCTTGTCTTTGCTTAAATAACTTAAGAATATGAAAAGCTCTAAAGTGAAAAATTCCACTTTTCTAACACATCTTTGATGGATATAAAAAGATTTCTTTCACAAAACATTGAAAATAAAAAACGATTTGTCAGTCATATAAATAATGTGAAAAAAACAAATTACCGTACTTCAATTCTAATTAAAATTTATTAAGTTTTTATTAAGTCAATTATGAGTAACAGCAAGTTTTTATACGAATTATTAAATTCACACTTATGAAAAAATAATTAATTTACTATTCAAGTTTTTTTGTGATATAATAATGTGTAAAGAACTAATATCAAAAATGCTTTAAAGAATACAATTAACTTTTGATATAGCAATTTTTTTAAGTTTAGTATAGGAAGAAGGAGGTTCGAATGGCTGATAATAAAAAACAAAGAAGTGGTTCTTTTTTAGGACCAATTTTAATATACTTTTTCTTAGCGCTGTTAATTTTTATTAGTATTTCACAATTAAATCGCACAAATGTATTAGAGATAAATTACACAGATTTGATGAATTTAATCAACAACGATTTCATAATAAGCATTCAAATTGATGTTAGTGGATTAGTTCAAGTAAAAGCAAAGAACGGTCAACTATTTCAATGTTATGCTCCTACCTTGGTATTCGATCAAACATTTGTTAGAGCTTTGGCTAATGATGGAATTAAAATAGAATATACAAAAAGCAGTGCAGGAAGCTGGTGGATAACGCTTTTAATATATGTCTTGCCCATAGTAATCTTAATGTTTTTTTGGTTCTCCATGCTTAAAAGAACAACTGGAGGAGAAGGTATCCCTGGAGGTAATTATAGAAAAAGCCCTGCTAAAAAATACGATGCCAAAAAAACCAGGGTGACATTTAAAGATGTTGCAGGTATTGATGAGATAAAAGATGAACTAATGGATATTGTCAATTTTTTGAAAGACCCTAAAGGATTTAGTGCATTGGGAGCAAGAATTCCAAAGGGTATTTTGTTGGCTGGGCCTCCAGGTACTGGTAAAACTTTGATTGCTAGAGCAGTAGCTGGTGAAGCAAATGTTCCGTTTTATTTTATGTCAGGTTCTGATTTTGTAGAATTGTTTGTAGGAGTTGGAGCTGCAAGAGTTAGAGATTTGTTTAGGGAAGCAAAAGCCAATAGCCCGGCTATAATTTTTATTGATGAGTTAGATGCCGTTGGTAGACAAAGAGGAGCGGGTTTAGGTGGTGGACACGACGAAAGAGAACAGACACTGAATGCTCTCCTTGTTGAAATGGATGGATTTGATCCTAGAGAAGGTATAGTCGTCATGGCAGCTACAAATAGGCCTGATGTTCTTGATAAAGCATTATTAAGGCCTGGAAGATTCGATAAGAAGATTTATATAGATGTTCCTGACTTAAAGGCTAGAGAAGAAATAATAAAAGTTCATTTACGAGGTAAAAGGATTGCCCCTGATATAGATGTTAAAAGTTTAGCTAGAAGCACCCCTGGGTTTGTTGGAGCAGACATAGAGAACATGGTAAATGAGGCTGCACTTCTTGCGGCGAGGGAAAATAGAGACTTTATCACTAACGAGGATTTTCAAGAAGCAATCGAAAGGATTATAGTTGGTCCCGCAAGGAAATCAAGAAAGATAAGCGAAAAAGAAAGAAAAATCGTAACTTATCATGAATTAGGACACGCGATTTTAGGATATCTCTTGCCTTATACGTATCCTGTTCATAAGATTACTATAATTCCACGTGGTCAAGCAGCTTTGGGGTATACTATGCAATTACCTACAGAAGATCGTTTCCTTATCACTGAACCAGAATTAAAAGACCAAATAGTTAGTTTATTGGGGGGAAGAGCGGCAGAAGAAATAGTGTTTAATGAAATAACAACTGGGGCTTCTAACGATTTGAAAAGAGCTACCGAACTTGTTAGAGAAATGGTAACCCAACTAGGCATGAGTGAAAAAATAGGTCCAATTGCATGGGGTGAAGAAGTAGGTGAAATATTCCTAGGAAGAGAATTAACGAGAATGAAAAATTTTTCTCAGAAGACAGCTCAAGAAATCGATTCGGAGATTAAATCTTACATATTAAGTAGCTATGAAAAAGCCAAGAAAATTTTATCAAATAATAGAGAAAGAATGGATTTACTTGCAATATATCTGTATAATAAAGAGGAAATTTCAGGAAAAGAATTTAGTGAGATGATGGAAATGAGTTTAGAGGAACTCAAAGTTTATGTTATGAATGATGAAGAAGTCAACGTTAAAAGTTTGACCATCTCTTATGCGTAAAGATTGTTTAAAAGACAAATATTCGGGAGTGCAAAAATGGAAACTAAAAATTCTAAAACAGACATAATAAACCGTTTAAAAAGAATCGAAGGCCAAATTAGAGGACTTCAAAACATGATAATTAATGAAAGAAATTGTAGTGAAATTTTAACTCAATTATCAGCAGTTAAAGGCGCCATAAACAAAGTTTCAGAAGAAATTATGAAAGAATATACAAGAACTTGTTTAATTGAGTACGAAGAAACGAAAGATGAAAAACTATTAGATGAATTAATAGAAACGATCTCTAGATTTCGAGAGATCTAAAAGAGGAGATTTTTGTGAGTAAAAAAAAGAAAATTCTTATATCAACATTAATTATTCTTATGGTTTTTGTAACTTCTTGGATATTTCCAAGCCAAGTTCAGAGTAGTTTTGAAAATAAGCCAGTTGAAGAAATATTTATAGACGAATTTCAAAATCCACTTTTTCGGACCTTATATTTTATAGGCAACTATTATTATGGTAGAGAAAATATTGATTACAATAAAATACTTGATTCTACCATAGAAGGTATGATGAGAGGATTGAACGATCCTTTTGCCTGGTATTTAGATGCAACTGAAGTTGAAGAAAGTAAGATTGATACTGAGGCAAAATATGGTGGTTTAGGATTAACTATAAGATATGATCCTGAAAAAAATTTGATTGTTGTGGTTTCGCCAATGAACGGGACTCCAGCCCATAGAGCTGGTTTTATGCCGAATGATTATATTTTAGCCATAAATGGTATCCCAACATCTGAGCTTGGTTTACAAAAAGCAGCTTCTATGATGAGAGGAGAGCCTGGAACAGAGGTAACTTTGGAAATATATAGAGAAGGTTGGAATGATTCAAAAACGGTGACTTTGATTAGAGAAATAATAGAAACGAAGACGGTTAAATATGATGTTATTGAATATAATAATAACAAAGTTGCCTATATACTTCTTACAAATTTTGCTGAGACTAGTGCTCAAGAAATGAGAGATGTGCTTAATAAGATTTCCAAACAGAAAATTGACGGGGTTATTTTAGACATTCGAAACAACCCAGGAGGTCTTTTGAATGTTGCTATTGAAATATCTTCAATGTTTTTAAAAACTGGTAAAGTAGTAAGCTTGAGGTATTTTGATGGAACAGAGGAGATCATACCTACATTTCCTGGTTATTACTTTAACTTTTTAGAAAATATACCCGTCGTAGTGTTAGTTAACAAAGCTTCTGCTTCAGCTTCAGAAATTTTAGCAGGGGCTCTTAAAGATAACGAAGTAGCAACATTGATTGGTGAAAATACATATGGTAAAGCTGCCGTCCAGCGACCATTTCAACTCTCTACTGGAGGAGAAATTTGGTTGCCTATCGCGCGTTATTTTACTCCAAATGGTACGGACATAAATTTAAAAGGAATCATGCCTCATATTGAGGTTAAGAATCCTCCAAAAGAAGTCGTATCTCTAACTTCCATAAGTGAAGAAGAAGCACAGCAAGCACTTTATACAACAACGGATAAACCTATCTTGCATATTGAAGAAGATTTGCAATTAAAGACAGCTTTGGATTTTATTACAGGGGGTAATCAACTGTGCGTTTCCACGGTTGGACAGTAGTTGTTTTTTTAATATTTTTTTCTTTATCAGTAGGATTATACCTCTTATTTGGTCGTTCAGAAGTTAGTTATTATACTATTGAAAAAACACCAGTATTAAAAGTGGTCAATGATAAATACAAAGTTTCAACTTTAGACAAACAGTTGAAGGATATAAAAAATCTTTCTTTTATTTCAAAAAGTATTTTGGAGAATAATATATTTATAGGCTTACTAGACTTTGATTTTAAAGATAATATGTTTATTATAAAACCTCTGTCAAAGCGTTCGTATGAAGAATTTAGAAATATCTCAATTTCAAGTGGTGAAAAATTTAAGGAAAGGAAAGTTGATTATGAACTGTATGGCTTGGTTTTGCCTTATTATCAATTCTTAACTGAAAATCTCTATATTGAACTAACGCCAACGATATTTGTAACTGATTTGTCTACACTGGATGAGCACAGCTTGAATTTAGCCAAGTCTAAATATTATGTTTTCTCAAAAGATATTTATAGAGCCTATTCTTTCAATCAAACATTGTTAAGTAGCATCGATGAGTACGGGGGAATAATTTTAGATACTGAGATTTTAGAAAATGCAGCAGTTTTGCCAATCTTAGAGATCTTGGATAGAGAAGGTATAAAGGTAATAAAGGATTTTTCGATATATGTTTTTTAAAGGTGAGATTTAATAAATGACCAAATTGCTTTTAGATTTTTATAATGCTCTTTTTAATCCTAATAAAATTTTTAATTCATCTAAAAATTCTTTTTTCATTCCAATATTAATTTTCTTATTATTTATGTTATCTCCTGTTTTTTTGTATAACCCTGTTTTTCGATTAATAGGACATTTTGATGCATTAAAAATAAAATTACTTTTATTTATTTTATTTTTTTCGTATCTGAGTGCTGGAATAAGGGTTTTATTTGTTTTTAATAACGAAATTTATTATTATCCTTATTTGTCTTCAATATCTCCTTTAATTTTAGGGATTTTAGGGAAGAATCTTCTCTACTTTGCTGTGGTGTGGAGTATATGTTTGAAGATATATATTGATTTAAAATCAAAAAATTATTTTTCTTTAATTGTTGGTTTGATTTTTGATGTGTTTTTAGTTTTTTGGTTGATTTAATTAAATTGGGGACGTAGAATGTCCCCAATTTAATTTTTATAGGAATATATTTTCAACATTATTTAAACATATCAGAATCGAGCCTTATGGGTAAATTTAACCAATAAAAGGCGCTAATATCAAATTGAATATAAAGTAAATAATTAAATTTCTCTTCTCCAAAATTGTATTGAAAGTCCGCACCTGCTACGATGCCGTCAAATCTATATTTTCCGTCCTCAAAAGATATATATGGTCTCCATAGTATTTTGTCTATACTGCTTCCTAAAAAAATACAATCTTTTTGATAACCTGCATATGGGGTTATCATGGTGTTGAATACTACAAAAGGTTTATTAACTACTGTTGTAAATCCCTTGTCTGAGTAATATGAAAGATCAAGTCCAAAATCATAAATACTATAATTATTAACACTATACGGCCCAAATCGTGAGAAAGTTTCTATACCATAAGATGAGATAGAAGTATTTTCTAATTTCAATCCCGCTTCGATGTAGGAAGAAACGTTTTTGTTTAAATGCCATAGATGAGTATTTGCAATAGAAAAATAACTGGTGATTTTTTCTTTTTCAAGACTTAGAGCTATGGTGTTTGTTGTGTAGTAGTCGAATATTAGACTAAGATCTGCAAAAAACCGGTCATTACCAGTATATACTTGGATCATTCCAGAATAATTCAAAGCATCACTTAAAAAGATAGTTCCAGCCCCATAATATATGTTTTCTTCTTCATCAATTGATAAAAAAGGATATGGGAGAAAATGAAGTTTTTCGAATGTAAATTTTTTCAGCTCTTTTTCGGAAGGAGTATAAACACTGTAACTTTCAAATTCAATTGCGTTTAAATTATTGTTCAAAATAACAGAATTTGCTTTAGCACTAGGTGAATCTTCTAGATATAAATAAGACAAATGGTATCCTTCATAATCATAAACTAGATGATATAGTTTATGATCTAAAACAACGGGATTAAAAGCACCTATAAGATAATGAGTGAGTTGATCAACTTCTTCATTTTCAATATTAAAACAATATATGTTAAATATTCCATCATTGTAGTTTGCAGAATAAAAAAGACGGTTGTCATAGAAAAATAATTGTAATTCTTTAGCTTCATCGTTAGTTATTTGGTATATATTATTGGTATTTGTAGAGTAAGCATAGATGTCAGTTTGATTTTTGTAATTCGCTGAAAAATAGATAATTTGGTTGTTTTTATCGTATGTGATTGAGTTAATTACATATTTACCGTAATCTATAATTTTTCTTGATTCATTGGTTTTTATATTATACAAATATAAAGCGGTTAAACCATATTCTACTTTAGAATATGCAATTTCATCATTTCCAACAAAAGAAAAGGTTTTGACCCTCTCATCGATAAGTCTTTTACAATTGCCAGAATTGCATTCGTAGTACAATTTGTTTGTATAATATCCGTAATTGTAAGTAGTAGTTAAGTATATTAATTCTCCTCTTTCGTTAATATCAAATTCTTTAATTCCTTTCTTTATTAGTTCTTTGTCTTTGTAAATTCCATTAGGTTTGTTTGGCATTTCTAGATAGCCATAAATTGATTGTCCGTCAGTTCTTAAATTATCGGTATCTCTATATGTTTCGTCTATCTTAAACCAGGAGATCCTGTATCCTTTTTTAGATAAAAGATCATATTCGAGTAAATATTTTTGCTTAATGCTGATCAAGAAAAAATTCCAATTATCGTTTGTTACATAATAAAAAGCTTCGCTGATGTTGCTAAATATTTTTTTATCTAAAACTTTAATAATTGCCCTTAATGTAGGTTCACCATAATTTTCTACTATTTCTTTTACTAATATTGCTCCATACATATAGTTAAAACCAGCAGGGCTCCAAACTTCTACGTTTGAGCCAGAGCCTAAATAATACCTAGGAAATTGATTGCTGAGTATTTCTGCTTTTAAATACATATTAAAAAGGTCGTCTTCAAATCTTCCACCAAACTCTTTACTTTCCATGTATATTGAAAGCCCTTCATGTAGATAACTAGGTTGATGAACCATGTTTAATGTATTTTTAATTAATCGATTTGGAATCCAAGATATGATCGGATCTCGCACATCATTACCGTAGAATATATGAGTTAACTCGTGTGAAAAAACAAATCTACTCCAATCTTCCACGTTTCCACCTAAACCTAAAAAATCTTCAGGTGGATTCACATAAAGCCTAATAATGTTAGTCGGAGGTAAGGCGAAAGAGTTTGTAAAGTCAACATCGTCTAGAATATATACCGTTATTTTACCAGGGTCTGTTCCAAAAAAATGTTTATAGGTCGTATACAGTTGTTCAGCGTAATCGCTAATTTCTTCATAAAAATAAAAAAGATCTTTTTCGAAAACAAACTTGTAATGCGTAGTTTCTGTTTGATATAAATTTTTAGGTGGGGTATAAACTTGAGAAGAAAAACTTTCTAGGGAGAAAAGAGTAATCACTATAATGAAACATATTTTTTTGATTGGTTTGAATTTATGCATGTTATTTGCTCTCCTTTTTTTAAAATTATTATTGTTCTTTTAGTTCTAACTAATTATACATTAAACAGTAAAAAAGTTACCAAAATAATCCTTGACAAAAAGCTCTTTTTATGGTACACTTTATTACAGGATAACGCCGAGATGGCGGAACTGGTAGACGCTGTGGACT
>NZ_DAOPSE010000009.1:0-54869 GCF_035349255.1 Defluviitoga sp.
AAAATCTTAATTTTTTAATTTATTTAACAAACAAAAATTAAACTATTAGGTTTTTATAAGATCATTAATACTTGAACGATAATTTTGTTTATCATAAACAAAATCTATAAATAATTACTAAATTATGTTTTTGATTTTAAGACAATTTGTTTAAGCTTTCAATTACTGAAAAAATAAAATATTTACAATGCTAAAAAGATTTAGGTTAATAATAAGTGAAAGAATAAAGATATAAATAGAATAACAATGGTTTCATGTTTACAAGTTTGATTATAAAAATAAGAAAGTAAGAAAATAGGCGTTAATGTTATTTTTTATTTTCTTGTTCTTCTCTAACTATGTAAAGTATTTCTCTTCCTATTTCTATATAAACGAGTTCTTCACATAAATTGGTGGCATGGTCAGCGATTCTTTCAATATCTCTTGCTAACAGGATGTAAGGAACTACTAGTTCTTGACTAAAATCTGGGTCAGATAGTCTGTTTATAGCTCTTTTTCTAACTTCAATTTCTAATGCATCAACTATGTCGTCTCTCTTCCATATCTCGATTGCAGAGTCTACGTCACGCTCTTCAAACGCTTTATAAGCTCCTTTTATCATGTCAACAGCTACATTCAACATTTGTTTTAATTCTTTTGTTTCTAAGATTTCATTTATATCGTAATTTTCGTATTGCTGGGTTTTTTCAGCAATATTACAAGATAAATCCCCAATTCTCTCTAGATCATTAGCTAATTTAATCATAGTGATAGCATACCTTAAATCTTTTCCCATAGGTCTAAATCTCGCCAGAATTTGATAAACAGATTCTTCAATTTGACGATTTAGTTCGTCTATTTCTTCATCTGATGCTATGATTTTTTGAGCCAATACTAAATCTTTGTTTTTTAATGAAGAAATTGAATCTTCAAGCATCTTCAAAACTTCAGATAAAAGTTTGGACAATGTACCTTTCAATTGAGTTAGTTCAATTTCAAACCTCGTAAGATCCATTAAATTCACCTTCTTATATTTTATTTTTTTTATTTAAGCTCAATTTTGTTGAATAAACTTCAAATTAACTTATTTTGCCATTTAAATAGTCTTCTGTAAGTTGTTTTTTAGGACTTCTTACCATAATTCTTGTTGGGCCCCATTCAATTAATTCCCCCTGATACATAAAATACATGTAGTCAGAGATTCTTGTAGCTTGGGCTAAGTTATGTGTTACTATTATTATCGTATACTCTTCTGATAAATGTTCAATTAAATTTTCTATTTTTTGGGTAGCTATAGGATCTAAAGCTGAGGTAGGTTCGTCTAACAACAAAATTTCGGGATCTACAGCTAGAGCTCTTGCTATACAAAGTCTTTGTTGTTGTCCTCCAGATAGTTCTCTTGCAGGTTTATCTAATTCATCTTTTACTTCGTCCCAAAGAGCTGCTCTTTTTAATGCTAGCTTTACAATTTCATCTCTTTTTCTTTTATCCTTGATACCATGGATTTTCAATCCGAATGCTACATTATCATATATGGACATAGGAAAAGGCACTGGTTTTTGAAATACCATCCCAATTTTTTTCCTCAAAAGTGTTAAATCAACGTCTTTATCGTAAATATTTTTTCCCTCAAAAATAATTTCTCCTGAAGTTTTGTAATCTGAAATTTCGTCGTTAATTCTGTTAATACTTCTAAGTAACGTGGTTTTCCCGCAACCAGAGGGACCAATTATTGCACTTATTTTATTTTTATATATATCCATATTAATGTTTTTTAATATTTGTTTTTGTCCATACCATCCATCGAAGTCTCTTATGTTCAATATTGTTTGTTCTCTTATAGCAGTTAGGTTAAACATTTTTTTCCTCCTTTCTCAATTGGAATGCAATCAGATATATTACTAAGACAAGTATTAATAAAAAAGAAGATGTGGCTTTTGCCATCCATTGTGCATCGGCTCCATATGACATTGTAATAAAATAAATATGAGTTGGTAAAGTCATAACTGGGTCTAACAGAGATTTTGGTAATTTTGTAGAGTAAAAAACTGCACCAGTTAATAAAACTGGAGCTGTTTCACCAATAACTCTGCCGGCGCCAATTAATATTGCAGTTATTATTCTATTTTTTCCAGCAGGTATCAATATTTTAAAAATAGTTTCAGTTTTTTTTGCTCCAAGGGCGTAAGCAGACTCTCTTAGTTCCCTTGGGAGAGCGGCTAAAGCTTCTCTTACTGAAGAAGCAATTACTGGAAGGGTCATAATTGTTAGAGTCAAGCTTCCACTTAATATGGATGTTCCAAATCCCAAAGTGATGGAAAATAATGCTAAGCCAAACAGTCCGTAAACTATAGAAGGAACTCCTGAAAGAGAAGTCACTGAAATATCTATGATCTTACCAATAAAAGATTTTGAACCATATTCAGATAAAAAGACACCTGTCAATAAACCTAAAGGAATGGAAAAAAGTAATATTAATGAAATCATTATTAAACTGCCTAATATGGCTGGACCTATTCCACCTTGGGTCATTGCTTTTTTAGGATATTCAATAAAAAATGACGGTTTAAAATATCGCACGCCGTCGGCGATTACTATAAAAATTATTAAGACGACGACAAGAAAAGTCATATAACTTATTATTCTAAAAATTAAGGAGACAATAAAATCAACGTTTATTTTTTTCTTCATTCTGCTTTACCCCCTATTACCGTTTTTGATATTAAAGTAAGAATAAAAGAAATTGTTAATAAAATTAAACCCGCAGTAAAAAGAGCCGAATAGTGCAAACTTCCAACTGAAACTTCGCCCATTTCGCTAGCGATAGCAGCTGTTAAAGGTCTAACAGGGTCGAATAGTGATTTTGGTATGATAGCAGCTCCACCAGATACCATCAAAACTACGATTGTTTCACCTATTACCCTATTTACAGTTAAAATAACTGAGTTTAGAATACCAGATGACGCAGCTTTAGTAACAATTTTGAATCCTGCCGTAAATTTACTTGCACCTAGCGCAAGAGCGCTTTCTTTTAGACTTTGATCCACTGAAGAGAGAGATTCTTCCATCAAAGATGCAGCATATGGTAACGATAATATTGTTAAACCTATTGAGGCAGTCAAAAGATTTCCAGGAGACCAAGCTCCTAATTTCATTATAATAGGAGAGACATATATAAACAGAAAAGTCCCCATTATTACTGAGGGAATTCCAGACAACAAATCGATTGTTGATTTTATAACTCTTCTTTCGATTGAATTTGCATAGTTATATAAGAAAAAAGATATAATATATCCTAAAGGTAATACAAATAAAGAAGATAACCCTGTCAATATTAATGATCCAACGATCATAGCAAGCATTCCAAATTCTGGTGGATCATAAGTTGGATACCAATAAATACTTGTAAATATCTCTTTACCTACTTGAGTTAATGCAGGGATAGATTCTTTAATGATAAAAATAAATAAGCTTATTACTGTAACTATTCCAACAAAAGCAAACAAAAAAATTATGGTTTTGTTAACTCTATCTTTAACATCTCTCCAATTCATATTTAACACTCCTTGGTCTGAGATTTATCGTATTTTTATTTTGATACCCACATGATTTTAATATTTGATTAACAAAATTAATATCCATACGCAGCGATATATCCTGCTTCCTCTAAAAGATCTTGTCCTTTTTCTGAAAGAGCAAATGTGATGTATTCTTTTATAGGACCAGTGTCAGGATACCCATTAGTAGCGTCTAAAAACATAAATAACGGTCTTGAAATAGGATAGGTACCATTTAAAATGTTTATTTTATTTGGAATTACCCCATTCACAGAAAGGATTTTTACATCGTTGGTTACATAGCCAACACCGATGTAACCAATTGCATATTTGCTAATAGCTATGGCTTGTAACTCTGCACTTGTTGATTCGAGCATTAAAACATTAGGGGTCATTCTTTGACCTTTTAAAACTTTTTCGACAAATGTTTCATAGGTTCCCGACGCACTATTTCTAGAGTATGCTACGATTCTTTGATTAGGCAAATTTGGATTAATTTGATTCCATCTAGTAATTTTTCCTGTATATATTCCTACAAGTTGTTCTGTCGAAATATCATCAATCTTTAATTCAGGGCTTACAATAATTGCTAATCCGTCATAGCCTATCACAATTGGGATAAAGTACTTTTCTTCATCATGCATTCGTTTTATTTCTGATTCTTTTAGCCATCGACTTGAATTTGCTATATCTGTTGTACCATTAAATAGAGCAGTAATTCCAGTTGAAGATCCTGCCCCCTCTAGAGTAATACGTAATTGAGGATTAATTTTATTTAATTCTTCTACCCATAGTTGAACAATTGGAAAAATGGTGTTTGAGCCTTTTATAACTAAAGTTTGAGAAAAACTAAATACAAAACAAGTGGTAAGCAAAAAAAAAGTGCTAATTTTTTTCATAGTTCCGACCTCCTATAACAGAGTTTGTTTAATTATCCTTAAATAGTTATTTATTGGATATTAATGGCTAAATTTATCTAGAAGCGAAAGAAAAATTGGGTTAGTTAAAAACAATAGTTAGTAATTAAATATCCTATGTATTATTTAATCATAAAATTATAAAATAGTAAATAAGAAAATTTTTAATGTCTAAAAAGATAATTATTCGTAGATAATTATTCTTAGAAGTTTAGAAATTTAAAGGTTATGGTATAATTGAAGTGAAAACTAAGAACGATTTTTTTCGATAAAGAGGTGTCTTTGATGTTAGTTGAACCGAAGACATACGAAAAAGAAGTAGAACGATTTTTGAATCGAAAACTTTCTAAAAAAGAACGTGACAAACTAAAGGATGCTTATGAATTTGCTGAAAAAGCACATGAGGGTCAAAAACGTGACTCTGGCGATGATTTTTTTGAGCATCCTAAAGCCGTTGGTTTAATTTTAGCAGAATTAAAGCTGGACATAGATACAATAGTTGCCGGTCTTCTACACGATGTTGTAGAAGATTGTGGAGTTAGTATTGATGAAATAAAAGAAAAATTCGGTGCTGATGTCGCAAGAATTGTTTCTGGAGTTACTAAAATTAGTAACTTAAAACTTAATGAAAAACTAAATGAGAGCGATACTAAGTCTTTAGAAAAAATAGAAACAATTCGAAAAATGTTATTTGCAATGTCTGAAGATATTAGAGTAATAATAGTAAAACTCGCTGACCGACTCCACAATATGAGAACCTTGGAATATGTTGATAGGAATAAGCAAGTTACTAAAGCTGAAGAGACTCTTAAAATTTATGCTCCTATTGCCCATAGACTTGGAATGTTCAAAATAAAAGAGGAACTAGAAGACTTAGCATTTATGTATCTGTATCCTGATAAATATTTCTCCTTGAAGAGTAAAGTTGAAGAAAAACTTAAGTTCAGTGAAGAGAGACTCAATGAATACGCTGAAATTATAAAAAAAGAATTAAACAAACATAAGATTAAAGCGGTCGTAGAAGGTAGGACAAAACATCTTTATAGTATTTGGCAAAAGATGATACGAAAAGGTAAATCACTTGATGAAATTTACGATTATATTGCTTTAAGAATAATCACAGAAGATACGAGCAGTTGTTATGCTGCTCTAGGGATAATACATTCGATTTGGTCTCCTATTCCTGGCAGAATAAAAGATTATATAGCTACACCAAAATTCAACGGTTACAAGTCATTACATACTACAATAATCACTCATAGAGGCGAACCTTTAGAAATACAAATTAGAGATTGGGAGATGCATGAGGAAGCTGAATATGGTTTAGCTGCCCATTGGATTTACAAAGAAGGAGTTAGTCCTGAAAAGTTAAAATTTTTGAAAAATCTGATGGAATTGCACAAAGATATTGCACAAAATGCTTTTGAAATGAAAGACATAGAAACGGACTTACTTTTTCAAGAAATATTTGTTTTTACTCCAAAAGGTGAAATCATTCATTTACCCAAGGATTCTACTCCAATAGACTTTGCCTATGCGGTCCATACGGAAATTGGGAACCATTTTGCTGGTGCTAAAGTTAATGGTAAGTTAGTACCAATATCTTATAAACTGCAAACTGGAGATATAGTTGAAATATTAATAAATCGCAATTTTCAAGGTCCCAGTATAGATTGGCTTAAATATGCAAATTCTCCACGGACGAAGTCTAAAATAAAGAAATTTTATCGACAGAAAAACGAACAGGAATTGATAGAAAGAGGAAAAGATAAATTTAGAGAGATTTCGAAGAAAGTAAATATATCTATGGATGAAATGATAGAAACACTTAATAACATTGGTTTTTATATAAAATACAATATAAAGAGTGATGAAGAATTATTCATTAAGCTCGCGTTAGAAGAAGTAAGTTCTGTTACCATTAAAAATCTATTTACTCCTAGTAAAACAGAAGATAAAAGCAAGAAGGCCGAGAAAAAAGTTGCGAAAAGTAGTAGTATATCAATTATTATAGACGGAGAAGATGGAGTTGAATGTTATTTTGCAAAATGTTGTATGCCGGTTCCTGGAGACCAGATTGTCGGTGTAATTAGTAGGAGAGGAATAGGTATTCATCGAACTGATTGTAAAAACATTGAAGAGTTGACTGATTCCAAAAAGATTTCCGTACAATGGAATGAATTTGGGAAAAGTAATTTTTCTGCTATGTTAAAAATAGAAGTGGAAAACAAGGAAATAATCAATAATATCAGAAATATTATAAACAACGAAGGAGCTCATATTGAAAAATTTGAGGTGCATAAAGACGGGAATTTTTTTACTCTGAAAATATATTTATTAGTTCATAATTTAAAACACCTTGAATTAGTCTGTAGCAAATTACAAAATGCAAACGGTATATATTCAATAAGGAGGGTGTAATTTATTTGCGAGCAGTTGTTCAAAGAGTTAGAGAATCTTCTGTCATTGTTAATGATGAGGTAGTAGCAAATATTGGTAAGGGGCTTTTGGTTTTTTTGGGGATAGGTAAAGAAGATGACGAAAATGATATTCAGTGGATGAGTGATAAGATTGTTAATCTTAGGATTTTTGAGGATAATCGTGGAAAGATGAATAAATCACTTCTTGAAGAAAGTGGAGAGTTATTAGTAGTCTCTCAATTTACATTGTATGGTGATTGTAGAAAAGGGCGAAGACCTTCTTTTAGTGAATCAGCTAGTCCTGAGGTTGCTGAAGTTATGTATGATAATTTTCTTTCTTATTTGGAAATGAATTATCCTATAAACGTAGAAAGCGGGATCTTTCAAGCCGAGATGATAGTTAATATCGTCAACGATGGTCCAGTAACTCTGCTTTTAGATTCAAAAAAACTTTTTTAGGGGAGGTTATTTTAATGAAAGAAAAGGAAGTAACTGTTTTTGTATATAATGAAGATCCTTTTGAAGCACATATTTCAGTTGAAGGTACTGAATGCGGTGTTAATGAAAAAAATGTTCGAAAAATCTTTTTTGGATATGAGAAACCTAAAAAAGGTGTAGTTGTCAAATTTAAGCTTCCAAACGGAGAAAAAAAATATGTCAAAGGTGGATAGAAGAGTTTTCTTCTATTTCTTTTATGATTTCTGAGACATCGAGTGGAGAAATATCTTCTATTTCTTGTTTTAGCCGACTAAATGATTCAATGAAATATGTGTTTTGATTTCCGGTACTTATTTCCAAATAGCATTCTATGAGTGCGGCAAGTAAGTCTGCTGTTCTTACGAATTTGCCGTAGTTATTTTGAAAAGGATAAAAGATATATTTTTCAAATTTCGAGGTTATATCTCTTAGAATTATGTTACTTTTATACCACTCTTGGACAAATTCTCTTTCTATTTCACTTATTATTTCTTCTAAACCTTCTACCTTTCTTTTGGTAGGACTAATTACATCACCCGTAAATGCTTCTGGAAGATCATGAAGGATAGCACAAGCCATGATTTCATATATTTCATGTTTATCTAAATCAACCGATAAAGCTAAAATATATGCGATTAGAAAAACTAGAAATGAATGAGAGGAAACAGAACTTTTAATATTTCTGTGATTTTTGTTCCACCTAATCATGGTTACTAATCTGCATGATATTTTTAACAGTTCATCTGCCATTTCTTCTATTATTTTTTTATCTTTTACTATTATTTTTGAGATTCTTTCTTCATTTTTAATTCTTGGTTCTTCATAGTATTCAGGAAAAACCCTTTCATTAATTAATGCTTCTTTTCTGGAAGCAAATAAATTAATTAATCGAATTTTATTTTGTGTTTCTTGATCAAAGTTATATTTTATTAGTAATTTGTGACTTAGATTTTTATCTAAAGTGTTTTCTAATTCTTTATAAGTTTGCGTTATAGTTTTTTCCCAAATGTCCTTTCCTTTTTCTTCTATTTTATTCTTAGTTTCTAAAGATATATCAGAAAGAATTATTTTCGGAATAGCTTCGTAGATCTTATTATGAAGAATTTCAACGACCTTTGTTTTTTCTTCATCAGAAAAAATGAATAATGTAAGGAGTAAAGTATTATATATATTGTCCGCTTCTGTAAACCTAATGATAGCTGGAGTATTATTCCAACGAAATACGGTAAATAAATTTGCACTTTCTATTAGAAAACTACCGCAACCCATTATTCACACCTCATAATTATTTAAAGAGTTTACATTTTAATTGTATCACAGATTTATAATAAATTTTCTATTTCTGGTATAATTCAAATAGCATTTTATCAATATAAACGATGAAAAAGAAAGGAGTTTACACTTGAAAACTTTATTTATTGCTGGTGTTTCTGGTTCTATTGGTAAACAAACCTTAGATGTGCTGAATTCTCAGTGGTTCAAAGAAAATTTTAGACTAATTGGTGGTAGCGTATATTCTAACTGGAATGATCTTGAAAATCTAATAGATACCTATCATCTACAAGCTGTTGGGATTGTTGACGATCTATACGATTTACCTGAAAGCTATAAAGAATGCAGAATTTTTAAAGGGCTAGATGCTGTTGAAAATGCCATTAAATATTGTGAGGCAGACATTTCTTTGATCGCTACTTCCGGATTTTCTGGAGTAAAACATACCCTTAGCTCAATAGATGTTTCAGATAGGATTTGTTTGGCTAACAAGGAATCTATTGTATGTGGAGGTAATTTTGTTTTAAATTACGCTAAAAAATTGGGAAAAATTATCATACCGATTGATAGCGAACATAGCGCAATTTTCCAATTACTGTTGGGAGAAGTTACGAGACCAGAGAAAATTATTTTAACTGCAAGTGGTGGATCAGTAAGAGATCTACCGCTTGAAAAACTAGAAAGTGTTACCCCTAGCGTTGTTTTAAAACATCCTGTTTGGGAAATGGGTCAAAGAATAACAGTTGATTCAGCTACAATGGTTAATAAAGGATTAGAAGTTTTTGAGGCTTATTATTTATTTGGCATAGAGAATATTGAGGTATTGATTAATAGGGATAGTCATGTCCATTCAATAGTTCAGTTTTGCGACGGAGTTTTTAAAATGCATTTTGGTATACCTAATATGAAGGTTCCTATCGCTTTTTCTCTCTCTTATCCTGAAAGAAGATATGATTTTAATAAACCTTCTCTTGCTGATATGAAAATTGAATTTGAAAAGGTTGATTACAATAGATATCCTTCTCTGAAATTGGCCTTCGATATTTTAGGTAATCCTATCTTGCAAAATGCGTTTAATGCAGCTGATGAAGTGGCTGTGGAAAATTTCTTGAGAGGAGAAATAAAATTTACAGATATCTACGAGGTTATATATAAAACTGTAAATGAAGTTGAAAAAATGTTTTCTCCCTCAATTTCTTTAGAGTTTAGATCTTTGGATGAGATTATAAAAGTGGATAAACATAGTAGAAAGGTAGCAAAAAAAGTTATTTCAGAAATTAATAAAAACAATAAAATGGATCAGTACAAATAAATAATTATATAATACTTGAACGATATTTTTTTATCATAACAAAAATCCCACACCCAATAATCTATCATTTAAATATTTTGGTTTATATTTTATTTTTATTAAGTCTTCTTACTAAATATTTCTCATTTTTAAATTTACAATATTGTGAACTTTAATTTTTATTCATTTGATTATTAATTGAGTGAATTTCTAGTTTCAAAACCTAACTAAACAAGTTTATTGGATGTTAGCAAATAGAAATTTTCACTGTTTTTGTTAATTTAGGTGACTACACATATAACTGATAAATTACTTAGAAGAAATGTATTTATGATATAATTTTACACAAAGCGGGTGAAAAAACATCTTTTAATTATATTATTTGTTCAATTGAAATAATGACTATATTTTGAAGACCAAATAACTTTTTTTGGAGGCTAAATATGTCTATTTTGATATCTATAATATGGTTTTTAATAGTAATATCTGTAGTGGTCGTTGTTCATGAATTAGGTCATTTTCTTTTCGCAAAAATTTTTAATACTAAAGTTGAGGAGTTTGCAATAGGCTTTGGCCCCGCAATTTTTAAAATTTCTGGTAAGGAAACACTTTTTCGTTTTAACTGTATACCATTGGGCGGTTATGTAAAATTAGGCGGAGAAGAAATTTTTGATGAAGAATCTAAACAAGATGATCCTACCTTGTTTTACAATAAAAAGCCCTGGCAGAAACTATTAATAACAGCTGCGGGTCCTATTTTTTCGTTCCTACTGGGATATTTTATTTTTATAGGAATAGCTGGTTTATATGGATTTCCTCAAGTTGTGATTGGTGATGTGAGTCAAGGAAGCCCAGCTGAAGATGCTGGCTTAATGCCTGGAGATATTATTAGAAAAGTTAATGGAAAATATATTTTTAATCAAGGGATTTTAGGAATGGAAATTTCTGAAGGAAACCCTCTTGAAATGACATTGATAAGGAATGACGAAGAAATAGTTACTAATGTAGTTCCTACACTTGTGGGAGATCGAGCTGTGTTTATGTTAAATTATATTAAAAATCTGGATCAATTGAACTTATATGGTGAAGAAATATTCTCTATTAACGGCGAAGAAGATATTTTTTCCGTTATGAAGCAGATGGATGTGGGCGACCCAATAGAAGTACAATTAAAAAATGGCGTAGTCTTTAAAGGAAATTTGATATATTATTCATACACTCCTCCCACATACATCATTGGTATAACCTATTCATATTTTTCTAATGAAATTAATCAGGATTTAAATTATTTCAAAAAGGGAGATAAAATTGTCAGCATAAACGATGTATACATTGAGAAATCCGTCGATTTGGAAAAGATGATTACAAGGATACAGTTAAACCTCGATGAAGTAATTTTTAGCGTGACTGAAAATATAATAGATAACGAATACAAACCAATATTTAGTGACATTTTATTTATTGGAATTGAGAGAGAAACAGGTTTTACAGAGATACAGATTTCTAAGGGTGATTTTTTGAATGATATTTCAAAACCTGGCGCTTTGGTTCCGTCATATCCTAATTGGAAACCTAAAGGGTTTGACTTTCTCTCAGTTCCTATTCACTGGGCTAATTACCTTATTACACTTACTTTTCAATCTTTGGGCCAATTATTTACTGGAAAATTGGGGAGTGAAGATGTTGTAGGAATTGTTGGTTTGTCAGTAATTATTGGCGAAGCTGCCAAGTTTGGGCTAGAAGCTATTTTAGAGTTGATGGCGTTAATAACAATAGGTTTGGGAGCTTTTAATCTGATTCCTATTCCTGGCTTGGATGGGGGTAGAATAGTATTTTCAATCTATGAACTGATTGCTAGAAAGCCAGTCAGTCCAAAAGTTGAAGCCATAGTAAATACAATAGGATTCTTGTTTTTAATTTTCTTAGTAATTTTTGTAACCTACAATGACATTATGAGATTTTTCTAAAAAGGTGTGGAAAAATGTTTTCAGAAAAAGTGGTTAATGTTGGGAATGTGAACATAGGTGGAAATTATCCTATAGTAATTCAAAGTATGACCAATACTGATACTACAAATGTTGAAGATACATTACGCCAAATAAATGAATTAGCAAATGTTGGGGCAAAAATAGTTAGAGTAGCAGTAAGAGATATGGGAGATATTCCTTTTTTTTCTAATATAGTTACGCATTCAATCGTTCCAATTGTTGCAGATATACATTTTGACTATAGATTAGCCATAGAAGCAATAAAAGCTGGAGCCGCTAAAATTAGAATAAACCCTGGCAATATTGGATCCGATGAAAAGGTTAGGAAAATTGTTGAGGTTGCGAAAGAATATAAGGTACCGATTAGGGTAGGTGCTAACTCGGGATCTATTGGTAAAGAATTTAGACATTTGTCAAGACACCAAGCTTTAGCTGAGAGTGCTTTAAAAGAAGTAAGACTATTAGAAAGAGAGGGGTTCTATGATATTGTAATATCAATGAAATCAGTCGATCCGAAAGACAATTTTTTGGCAAACAAATATGTTTCAGAAATAGTACCCTACCCTTTTCATATAGGCATTACAGAAGCTGGAATCTATGAGGATGCTGCGGTTTTGTCTTCTGTAGGTATTGGATCTTTACTTATCAACAATATTGGAGATACGATTAGAATTTCTATAAGCGGGAATCCTATTAAAGAAGTAGAACTTGCTAAGCAACTTTTAGTATTACTTGGATTTGAAAACGGAATCAGAGTGGTTGCCTGTCCTACATGTGCACGAGCAGAAATTGATGTAGAAAAATTGGCTTATGAGGTAAAATCATGGGTTAAAGGGAAAAAAGTGAACAGAAACATAACCATTTCTGTTATGGGCTGCATTGTTAACGGTCCTGGTGAGGCTAAATACTCTGATATAGCAGTTGTTGGTACTAAAAATTCCTCAGCAGCTATTTTTTTGAAAGGGGATTTGTACGGTACTTTTAAAAATGATGAGTTAAAAGAAGCTTTATTAAGTTTATTAGATATTATTTGATTTTATTAAAATAGGAGTTTTAGTATGGAAATAAATCCTTTAAATAACAGAAAAAAAACAGAAAAAGAAGTTAAACGTAAAAAAGGAAAATCATCAAAAAAGCAAAATATAGAATCTTCTGAAAAGAATCAGGTAAATGGATTCTTTGATGTTCTTGTAAATACCGAAAATCAGGTTTCTGAAAAAGAATTAAAGTTGTTGATTGATGATGTTCTTAATAAAGGAAATAAGTTTGTTAAATCTCCAACTTTTTCTAATCTAAGAGAATATAAAGATTCGATAAGAAACTTTTTAAAAAGGTTAGAAAAATCATGGTATATAATAAAAAGTGAAGTTGATTTTCAAAATTCTATCCCTAAATTACATATGGTAGCTGAGGTAGTTGATGAAAAATTAAAAGAGCTAACTGATATTCTTTTAAAAAAAGAGAAAAGTACTCTTATCTATGCTTCAACAATTGAAGAAATTAATGGTTTAATATTGGATCTTTATAAATGAACTAAGAAATAGATCTTATAAAAATATCTTGGAAGGTGTAGCTGTTGTCAAAAATGTACTTCAATGAAACACTTAATAAAATTTTAAAGGTAAAAGATAATCTCAAAGGTTCATCAATTTGTTTTGTTTCAGAAAATAATTTTGTTTCTCGGATTTTTTTAAAATATTTAATAGATAATATTCCAAATTTAAACAAGCTTGATGTCTTATGCATTAAACCTGAGGGAGGAAACATAAAAATAGATAAAATAAGAGAAATAGAAGATTTTATTTTATATCAACCTAATTTTTCGGAAGAAAGAATCATTATAATTGAAGAAATTGACAAGTTAACTCAAGAAGCAGCTAATGCAGCTTTAAAAATAATTGAGGAACCACCTAACTTTTCTATTATATTTTCTACCACATCTAAGTGGAACTATCTGTTACCTACTATTAAAAGCAGATTTATTAGGTTTGATATACCTTTTACAAATCAAGTAGTTGAAGAGGTTCAAAATAAATATGAAGAGCTTTTTTTTGCTCTTGATTTTTTTAAATACAGAGATTTTGATGTGCTTTTTTATCTTATTAGCGAAGAGAATAATGTGGAAGAAACTAAAAACAAAATTTCTAGAATTTTGAGTTTTGATGAAAATAATTTGTTTGAAATAATAGAAATAATGAAATTACCAATAACAAATTCTGAAAACAAAATAATGATCACTTTTGCTTATTTTAAAGTTTGGGAAATTATTAACCAGTTATCTGAAAAAGATTTTTTTGTTTTCTTGAAGAATATTTCGAAGATAAAAAATGACATTGAAATTTTGTCTTTTTTGAAATATATTAGTTATTTAGGATCAGTATTATTAAGAGACCTACTAGTTTCTCAAGTTTCATCAAAGTGGAAATTTTTTTGGAATAAGTCTCTTGTTTATCTTTTTGGTTTTAATAAGTATGAACTGTCTATTAATGAAACAACTAATACTCTTGAATATTTAAATAATATAATGAGTGCAAAAGTATCTAATTTTAATTTCGAAATGGAAATTTTCAGCCATTTTTTGAAAATTAAAAGGTGTTTTAAAAGTTAAAAATATTAATAATAGGAGTGACCTGAATGATAGATCTAGAAGCTCAAGTTTATGGGGTTGAGGTAGAAAAATTAGGCGATATTTATTATTGTACTTCTTTAGATTTAGAAAAAATAGATGTGATGGATTATGTGCTTGTTCAAACAGAAAATGGCATAGAAGTTGGCAGGGTAGTATTAGGCGCAAGAATGATGAAATTTGAAGATTTGGGCTATGAACCTAAAGCCATACTTCGAAAATTAACTGATGAAGATAAAGAAATATGGCACCAAAACATAGAAAAGGCTAAAGAAGTTACTGAATATGCTTCTCAAGTAGCTAAAGAGCTAGAGCTCAAGATGAGAATACTTGAGTCACGTTTTACTTTTGATGGATCAAAATTAATTATTTTTTTTGGGGCAGATATTAGAATAGATTTTAGAGAGCTCGTTAAAATATTAGCAAAAAAATATAAAGTAAGAATAGAATTAAAGCAAGTTGGAATAAGGGATGAAGTTAAAAAAATAGGGTCTTTAGGCCTTTGTGGTCAAGTAGCATGCTGTTGCAGATTTCTCAGAGATTTCTCTTCTATTAAAATGGAGCTTGCCAAAACTCAGCAAATGATGATAAATACGGCAAAGATTTCTGGTAGATGCGGTAAACTAATTTGCTGTTTAAAATACGAAAATGATTTTTATCAGGAAGTATTGAAGAATGTTCCAAACGAGAATTCTATCATTGAGTATGATGGCGTACCTGCAAAAGTCGTAACTGTTAATGTTTTTCTTAAAGAAGTAACTTTACAAGTGATCGAAGAAAATCAACCTATTTTAATAAAGGTACCCTTTTCTTATTTCAATAATTTTCCAGTAAAAAAGGTGGGAAAGGAAAGCGAAAGCAGATATGAAGAATATGATGAGGATTTTATTTTTGATGATGATTTAGAGTCATAGGTGAAAATAATGAAGCAAATTGGTCTTTTTTTTATAGTTATTGGTATCTTATTTATCATAATTGGTGTTTTGTTGGCTTCAAAAATAAGACTTGGAAGGTTACCTGGAGATATTATTATCAAGAAAGATAATTTTATTATTTATATTCCAATCACGACTATGCTTATAATAAGTGGTATTATAACGTTTATCTCTTTTATAATTAAAAAATTCTTTTAGAACTTTTTAACTGTTGACGATTCATTCTAATCAAAAAGGAGGGATTTCTTAGATGAAAAAAAGTTTAGCAGAATTGAAGGAGTTAGCCAGAGTCGCAAGAGGAGATATATTAAAAATGACAACTGTGGCCGACTCAGGTCATCCAGGGGGTTCAATGTCTTCAATTGATATGTACCTTTCTGTATTGAATCGAGCAAATCTTTTTCCTGAGAATCCATTTGATCCAAATAGGGATAGAATTATTGTAAGTCACGGACATACTTCTCCAGGCTATTATGTTGCATTGGCAAGAATGGGTTTTTTAAATATTGATGAAGTTATATCAGGCTTTAGACATGTTGGTACTATATATGAGGGACATGTTACTCGTGGTATACCTGGTGTAGAATGGTCTACTGGTAATTTGGGTCAAGGATTATCAGCTGGTGTGGGTATGGCTTTGGCTGCTAAATTATCTAACAAAGATTACAGAGTTTACGTTTTTTCTAGTGATGGAGAAAGTGCAAAGGGACAGATCGCAGAAGCAAGGAGAACAGCCAGAAAAGAAAACCTTAATAATCTTATAGTCTTACTTGATTATAATGACATTCAAATATCTGGTAGGGCAAGAGATATTTTATATGTTGATATTGCAGCCGAATATCGAGCGGCAGGTTGGAATGTTTTAGAAATAGATGGCCATGATTTTAAACAAATTAACAATGCATTAGAAGTTGCAGAAAATCAAAAAATTGGACCAACTGTTATAGTGGCTAAGACCATTATTGGTAAAGGTGTATCTTTTATGGAAAACACCCCTACCTATCACGGTAAAGCCTTAACTTTAGAAGAATTAGATAAAGCTTTAAAAGAATTAGAATTGGAAAATGACATTCAAAAATATATTGAAAAAAGGAAACAACTTCCTTTGAAAAGAGAAGAAATTAAATATTCTAATATAGAATTAGATGTTGAAATTGGAAAAGCTAAGATTTACAAAAAAGGCGAGAAAGTTGCTAACAGAAATGCGTTTGGGAACGCAATTGCTGATATAGCAGTTTTAAATAAAGATAAATTTCCTGTTGTTGCAGTAGATTGTGATTTGAAGCCTTCTGTTAAATTAGAAAAATTTGAAAAGGTAAATCCTGAAGGCTATATTCAAATTGGAATAGAGGAACACAACGCTGCAACTATTGCCGGCGCTTTATCTATAAGTGGTGTGTTAACTTTTTTTGCGGATTTCGGCGTTTTCGGATTGGATGAAGTGTTCAACCAGCAAAGATTAAACGATATTAACAAGACAAATTTAAAAACTGTAGTTACTCACTGTGGAACGGATGTTGGTGAAGACGGTAAAACACATCATGAAGTCAATTACATAGGTGTTGTACGCAACTTCTACAATACAAAACTAATAGTTCCTTGTGATGCTAACCAGACAGACAAAGTTGTGAGATATGCCGCAAAAACACCAGGCAATATAGTTATAGCAGCAGGAAGATCTAATCTACCTATTTTGTTAGACGAGGATGGAGAAATTTTTTATGGAGAAAATTATGAATTTAAATATGGTGAAGTTGATCTTCTAAGAAGAGGAGAAGACTTAACGATTTTTACTTATGGTAGTTTTACTCACATAGCAGTTGAGGCTTCAGAGGTATTAAGAGAAGAAGGGATTAAAATTTCAATTATAGCTGTTCCTACTCCTCTATTTTTTGATATTACTAAATTTAGAGAGTATGTTGAAGGAAAAATTGTATTGACTTTGGAAGATCATAACGTAGAAAGTGGCCTAGCTAATGAATTATCAAAATCTATTGTAAAAAATTCCATATACCCTAAATACTTTGAGCCGTTGGGTTTAAAGGATTACGCTCCCTCTGGAACCAATAAAGATATACAAAGATTATATGGATTTGATATCGATTCTTTAATCAAAAAAATAAAAGGTCTTATTATTAAAAAATGAGTTATCAAGAAGAAAAATTTTTTCAATTATTGCCTCAAGAAGAAAAAATTATTTTGAAGGCCTTAGATTCTTTAAATTTGCCTAAATGCGTAAGCAAAGAACTTTTGTATGTTTCTCTAGTTCATAAATCTTACGCATATGAAAATGATGATCAAAAGAGAAAATTAATTTCCAATGAAAGGCTGGAATTTCTCGGAGATGCAGTATTGGAGCTTGTCATTTCTGAATTTTTGTATATTAATTATGATTTGTCTGAGGGTGAAATGTCCAAGGCTAGAGCGGTAATTGGTAGTGAAACAATCTTAGCCAAAGTAGCACAAGATATTGGTCTAAGCAATTTTTTATTTCTTGGAAAAGGGGAAGAATTGCAAGGCGGTAGAAAGAAAAGTTCTATACTATCCAACGCGTTAGAGGCATTATTCGCTGCTATCTATTTAAGTTGTGGATATGAAGAGGCAAGAGATTACATCATAAAAAATATGAAAGAATATATAGAGGATGCAGTTGAAGGGAACCTTTTCTTAGATTATAAAACAAAATTACAGGAAATTACCCAAGACTATGCAAAAAAACTACCAGAATATACCTTATTGAGTGTTTCAGGGCCACCACATTCAAGGAAATATAAAGTGGCTGTTAAGTTAGATGATGAAGTCCTTGGAGTTGGGGAAGGTTTTTCAAAAAAGTTTGCAGAACAACTAGCAGCTAAGACTGCATGTGAAAAGATCATTGAAAAAAGTAAAGAGAAAAAGGGAAGGAACCTCAAAAATGAACAGATCAAAAAAGATTGAATTTGTAAAACTTGAAAAAACTTCATCGATATCTTTAACAGGCTCTTACTGCTCATTCAACTGTAATCATTGTAATGGACATTACCTTAAAAACATGTCAAAAATAAAAGATATGAATGATTTAATAAAGCAAGGGATAAATTCGTTTTTAATAAGCGGCGGATTGATGAAAGACGGTAAGATCCCCATTGGATTATTTGAAAATAAATTATATAATTTAAAAAAAACTTACGGTCTTAAATATAATTTTCATACTGGATATATGGATTATGAAGATATTCCATATTTAAAAGAATTAGCGGATGTAGTTTCTTATGATTTGATTGGAGATAAAGAGACAATGGTCAATGTTTATGGACATGATTTTTTTGATAAAAGTTGGGATATTTTCTTTGAACTCTTGGAAAATGGAATCAATGTAAAACCCCACATAACTATTGGTTTAAACAATGGTCAAATCACTCACGAATTTAAGGCGGTAGAAAAGTTAACAGTAATTAGTGAAAATATAAAAAATTTGAGTGATATAATATTTTTAGTGTTTATTCCTACAAATGGGACCAAATTTGCTAATGAAAATCCACCGGATGTAGAAAAGGTCAAATCATTTATGACGAAAGTAAGAGAAAGATGTCCAGATAAAGTTTTGATTCTAGGATGCATGCAACCAAAAGGTGTTTATAGGGCAAAATTGCAAGAGAGTTTATTAGGGATTGTTGATAAAATTGTACAACCAATAAATAATACAATCAAAAAGGCTATAGACATGAATTATGAAATTGAATATTCGTATGAATGTTGTGCATTCTAGAAAAAGGAGTGTTGTAGTATAGTGAATTTTGTTCCTTCATATGTAAAGCAATATGAAACAGGTGAACTTAATAAAAAGAAAGAGAAATTAATGAGAAAACTAGAAAATTGTGATCTATGTCCTCGCGAATGTAGAATTAACAGAAATAAGTATATTGGTAGTTGTAGGGTAGGAAATAAAATTAAAGTATCTGAATTTGTTTTGTATCCTGGTGAAGAACCTGTTTTGCAAGGAGAAAAGGGTGCAGGAGCAGTTTTTTTTAGTAACTGTACGATGAGATGTGTGTATTGTCAAAATTTTCAATTCAGTCAATTAGGAAGAGGTAAGGAGATCTCTTCAAAAGAGTTAGGAGAAATTTTTCTAATTTTGCAATTTGAAAAAGGAGCCTCTAATTTAGATTTGGTTACAGCAACACCCTACCTTCCATTTATTTTTGACGCATTAATATATGCAATCGAAAGAGGTTTCAGTCTTCCCATTATTTGGAATACATCTTCATATGAAAAAGTCGAAACATTAGAAATTTTGGAAGGTATAATTGATATTTATTTACCTGATATAAGATATACAAGTAATATCGTAGGTAAAAAATATTCGGGAGTAAAGGATTATTGGTCTAATGCACAGTTGGCAGTAAAAGAAATGTATCGTCAAATAGGAGATACTTTCATTCTAGACGATGAAACGTATGAATTAAAAAGAGGTATAATAATTAGACTCTTGGTTCTTCCAAATTATTTAAACCAAGTTAAAGAGGCTCTTAAGTTTATTAAATATGAAATTTCTGAGAATGTTCATATTAGTCTAATGGACCAATACGTTCCTGTTTATAAAGCTAAGCAATATGAGAAAATTTCTCGTTATTTACATAAATCCGAATATGAGGAAGTTATATCTTACATGGAATCTCTTGGTTTTAAAAACGGATGGATACAAACTCATTTGTTAGCTTCAGAAGGCGTAGAATTAAAAAGGTGATGTATTTTATCTATTGAGGTGATCTTTTATGACAGAAGTTGAATTGATGAAGTCTGTTTTAGACCAGTTACAGGAAGGCATTATGATCATAGATGAAAGAGAGAATATAATTTATGTTAATGATGCTGCCTGTAGAATATTTGAAGTTGAGAAAGAAAAAATTTTGGGACAAAGTGTCGTTGAAACAGTCCCTAATACTAGGCTGCATATAGTTTTGCGAACAGGTGAACCAGAATATGATAAATTACAAAATTTAGGGAATAAGGTTATATTAACCTCCAGAATGCCTATAAAGAATAGTAAAAATGAAACTATTGCGGTGGCAGCGGTTTTTAGGGACATAACTACCATACAAAAGTTGGCTGAAGAGATCACTAATCTAAGAGAAATTGAGGCGTTGTTAACCTCTATTATAGATTCTACTTCAGATGCAATTTCTGTTGCTGATCAAGAAGGAAGAGTCACAATGGTTAACAGAGCATATACAAAAATTACCGGGCTAACTCCTAGAGAAGTTATTGGTAAGCCTGCGACGGTAGATCTAGCAGAAGGGGAAAGTTTACATATTTTGTGCGCAAAAGAGAAAAAACCAATTTTCAATGTTCGAAGAAGACTAGCCACTAATAAAAAAGAGGTAGTGGCAAGTGTTACACCAATATTTGTTAAAAATGAATTCAAGGGTAGTGTAGCTGTTATACACGACATTTCTGAAATACAAAGATTAATCAATGAATTAGAAGCAACAAAAAGAATGCTGAAGAAGCAAAGTGCAAGATATACCTTCAACGATATTGTTGCTAACTCTGAGGCTATGAAAAACGTAATAACTCAAGCCACAAAAGTTGGTTCTTTGGACGTTGATATTCTTTTAGCTGGTGAGTTTGGGGTAGGTAAAGAAGTTTTAGCTCAAGCAATACATAATGCAAGCCAAAGAAAAGCAGGGCCTTATCTTCGAATAAATTTATCTTTATTATCTAAAGAAAGGCAGTATGAGTATCTCTTTGGAGAAAATAGTTATCTTATACAGGGAGAAAAAGGGACAGTTTTTTTGGAAAACATTCATGCTTTAGATTTAGAGATCCAGGATAAACTTTTCAAATTTTTAATAGATAGAACTATAGAAAACGATTCAATCATTTTTAATCCTAGTGTCAGATTAATTTTTGCAACTACGGAAGATCTTAGGATGTTAGTGGGTTTGGGCAAATTTTCTAAAGAGCTTCTTTATAAAATTTCAGTAGTAACTATAGAAGTTCCTGCACTTAGGGAAAGAAAAGATGATATACCAGAGCTTGCAAAACAATTATTGCATGGTTTAAATCAAAAGTATGGAAGAATAGTATATGGTTTTACTGATGATGCTTTAGAAAAATTAATTAATTATTCGTGGCCTGGCAATATAAGAGAGTTAGAAAATGTTTTAGATAGAGCTATGCTCTCGTTAGGTGAGAATGATGTTGTCATTACTTCAGCGCATATCCCAGATTTGCTTGAAACAAATGAAAATATAAAAGGTACTCTAAAAGAAATGACAGAAGAATTTGAAAAAAAGATTATTTTAGAGCTTTTGGAAGTTTGTCACGGAAACAAAACTGAGGTTGCAAGAAGATTAGGTTTGACAGTGAGAAATTTATACTACAAACTTGACAGGTATGGCATAAAGTGAGTTAATAATAGAGGTTGGGGGAATTGAGATATGGGGTTCAAATATAGATTAGATAGGGTGCAAAACTTAAAAGAAAAATTCGAAGATTCTGCAAGAATTGAATTAGGAAAAAAAGTGGAGGAAAGAAGAAAAGTTGAAGAAGATATTATAGTATTAAATAAAAAGATAGATAGTTTTTCAAATGAGTTTAGAAATGAAATAAAAGAAGCCGTTTCTGTGACAAAATTGACTAATATGATAGAATATAAAAAACACCTTAATGAGCAATTAAATAAACTTTTCGTTGAATTAGAGAAAAAAGTAAAAGAAGAAGAAACTGCATTAGAAAATTATTTACAAGCCAAAAGAGAAAAAGATATCTTACAAAAACTTAAAGATAAAAGGTTAGAGGATTATAAGATGGAAGAAAAAAGGCAAGAAATTAAAGATTTAGACGAAATAGCGAGAATCAATCACATAATTAAAAAGACAAATAAGAAATATTAATTATGAAATTTAATATTTTCAATGTGTTAACAATAACTATCTTTTTCCCTGTTAAAATATCTTCATAACACAGTTAAATAAGTTTTTGTACCTCTTTCTGTATAATGCTGATAATAGGGTTCAGCAGTCTCTACCAAACAGCCGTAAACTGTTTGGCTACAGTAAGAGGGGTAAATTGATTAAAAATCCTACCTCTCTTCTGTTATTTACATTATATAAAAAGGTAGGATTTTTTATTTTTATCAAAAAGCAAAAAACTGAAAGGAGATTTTAAATGAAAAAAGTACTAATAATTTCTGGAAGTAAATCCGATGAAGTTTTTGTAAAACAAGCTATTGGACTTTTCGAGGAGTGGAAAATTGACTATGAGTATATTGTACTTAGTGCCCATAGAAATCTCAAGGAACTTATGAATTTTGTTGAGAATCTACAGAAGGATGAATACTATGCAATAATTGCTGTTGCAGGACTTTCTGCTGCCTTACCAGGTATAGTTGCTTCGTTAACAGATCTTCCTGTCATTGGCGTTCCGATAGACGTTGGCCCATTAAATGGAGTAGATGCTCTGTTATCAATGGTTCAAATGCCGAGTGGAGTACCCGTTGCTACAATGGGTATTGGAAACACTGGCGTAAGGAATGCTGCTTATTTTGTTAAAAGACTGATTGAAATGGATGGTGAAAAATAATGGAAAATGAGTATGAATTTGAACTATTGTATGAAGGTAAAGCTAAAAAGGTTTATAAATACAATGACTACGAACTTCTAATCGAATTTAAAGATGATGTAACCGCCTTTAATGGTGTGAAAAAAAATAATATTGTCAATAAAGGGAAAATTAATAAAAAAATTTCTTCACATTTTTTTGAGTTATTAAACCAAGAAGGTATGAATACCCACTACATTAGAGATTACGATGATAAAGCGTTCATTGCAAAATGGACAAATTTGATTCCTTTGGAAGTTATAGTAAGGAACTATGCAGCAGGTAGTTTTTGTAAAAGGTACGGTGTACCAAAAGGATATAAATTTGATTTTCCATTGGTGGAATTTTCTCTTAAAAACGATGAGTTAAAAGATCCAATGATTACAAAAGAAGCGATTTTACTTTTAAAAATAACTTCTAAGGAAATACTGGAAGATATAATCTCTATTTCTAAAAAGGTTAATAAAATTCTTTCTGATTACTTAGAGAAGGTAGGAATTATATTGGTCGATTACAAATTGGAATTTGGTTTATCTAAAGAGAATAATCAACTACTATTAATTGATGAAATTTCTCCAGACACTTGTAGATTTTGGGATGCCAAGACGATGGAATCTTTTGATAAAGATGTTTATAGAGAAGATAAAGGAGATTTAATTACAGCATACACAGAGATCTTAGGGAGGCTAAAAATATGAAAAAAGATACCGTCAATAAAAAATTTGTTTTTGAAATAAAACTAAAACTAAAAGAAGGAATACTGGATCCCCAAGGAAACGTTACATATGACATACTTAAAAAGCTAAATTATCCAGTTGAACAAGTGAATTTCGATAAAAGTATAAGATTAACTATTAACGAGAGCAATCTTCAAAGAGCTAATGAAATTGCTGAAGAAATAGCTTCTAATGTATTAGTCAATCCAGTGCTAGAATATTATCAAATCTTCCAAATACAAGAGGAGTGATTTTAGTGGAAATAAAAGCTGCTGTATTGGTGTTTCCTGGCACAAATGGAGAAAGAGACGCTTACTTTGCCTTACAAAGGAACAATTTTTCAGTTGATTATATATGGCATGATTTTGATAAATCTTTAGAGTATGATTTGATATGCTTGCCTGGAGGAGCCTCTTTTGGAGATTATTTAAGGCCGGGTGCATTTGCAAAACATTCTGAAGTTACAAAAAGCGTTGAGAAATATGTTTCAAAAAACAGAGGTTTAGTTATTGGTATAGGTAATGGTTTTCAAGTTTTAACCGAAGCTGGTATATTACCAGGTGCCCTAGCTTTAAATGAATCTAATTCTTTTATATGTAAATATGTTTTAGTTGAGATAACCAATTTTGAAACTCCCTTTACTAATTCAATAATTTCAGATGAGAAAATCTTCAAGTTCCCTATTGCTTGCAGATATGGACGTTATGAAGTTAATGAAAAAGATATCAATGAGAATCAAATTGTTTTAAAATATGTTCAAAATCCTAATGGATCATATGAAAACATAGCAGGTATTGTTAATAAAGATATGAATGTTTTTGGAACTATGCTCCATATAGAAAGAGCAGCTCATCCTCTATTTGGTTACGGTGAAAATAATCCAATTTTTGAATCAATTAGGAGGTTTTTATCTCGTGAATAATTCGATGAATATTCTACAGTTAGCCTTAAATTTAGGACTCTCAAATTTAGAATACAATCTGATTGTAGAAAGGTTAGGAAGAGAACCAAATGAATTTGAAATTTATCTTTTTTCTGCACAATGGTCTGAACATTGTGGATATAAACATTCAAAATATTATTTAAAGAAGTTAAATACTAGTTTTGAAAGTGAAAATGCTGGTTACGTAGAAATAGGAGATAAAGTAGTTGTTTTCAAAGTGGAAAGCCATAATCATCCAAGTGCAGTCGAACCTTACCAAGGTGCAGCTACTGGAATTGGGGGTATTGTAAGGGATATTTTGGCTATGGGAGTAAGACCTTTAGCACTATTAAATTCTTTAAAATTTGGAGAACTTACTAAGCCAAAAGTTAATAAAATTTTTAAAGGTGTCGTTTCAGGGATTAGTGGTTATGGTAATACAATAGGTATTCCAACTATTGCAGGAGAAATCTCTTTTCATGACACTTATAATAATAATCCTTTAACTAATGTAATGTGTATAGGGGTTGCCGATAAAAATAAATTAATGTCTTCTCGTGCAGATGGTCCGGATAAACTTATGGTGTACGTTGGTTCTAAAACAGGTCCAGATGGCGTTCATGGGGCATCTTTTGCTTCTAAAGAATTTGGTAAAGAAGAATCAATTGAAAGGCCTTCTATTCAAGTGGGTGATCCCTTTGCAGAGAAAAATCTAATTGAAGCTTCTTTGGAAATAATGCAAATCAAGGCGGTAAAAGCCTGTCAAGATATGGGAGCTGCAGGTATTTTGAGTTCTACATCTGAAATGGCTTACAAAGGCAATTTAGGGTGTGAATTATATTTAGATAAAATCCCAATAAGACAAGAAGATATAAAACCGTGGGAAATCATGCTTTCTGAATCTCAGGAAAGGATGCTTTTTTTAATCGAGAAAGGTAGCGAGGAGCAAATTAAGAAGATCTGTGATAAATACACGATAGAATTTTCAGTAATTGGAAAAACAATTAAAACACCATCATATAGAGTTCTGGAAAAAGAAGAGGGGAAGGTTCTTGCAGATCTACCCATTGAAATTCTGGTTAACGCCCCCGAATACTATCGAAACAACACTGTTCCTTCATCGTATTATATAAATCGAGGGCGAAAAATTCCCGAGGTAGAAGGCAGTATCGATTCTGTTTTGAAAAAGTTATTGGGTCATCCTACCTTAGGAAGTAAAAGGTGGGTTTATGAACAATATGATTACCAAGTTGGAACAAACACTTTAATTGTTCCTGGAGACGCAGATTCCTCAGCAATGTGGTTAAAAGGAACTCAAAAAGCTATAGCCGTTACAATTGATAGTAACGAGCTTTATACGTATTTAGATCCTTATGAAGGAACAAAAAATGTTGTTTATGAAGCAGCAAGAAATTTGATTTCTATCGGGGCTAAGCCCTTAGCAATAACAGACAATTTGAACTTTGGAAATCCTGAAAATAACGAAGTTTCTTGGCAATTCGAGCGGACTATTGAAGGATTGATAAGCGCAAGTGTAGAATTATGTACCCCTGTAGTAAGTGGAAACGTCAGTTTTTACAATTCTTATAATGACGTATCTATATATCCAACACCTGTAATCGGCATGGTTGGAGAAATTGAAGATGTTGATAAATTGCTCAATATGAAATTCAAAAGTGTTGACGACGAAATTTATCTAATTGGGAAACAACAAATAAATGTGGAAAAAATAGGCGGAAGTCTTTTTCTATATATTATAAAAGATTTTATCGGTGGTGAAATGGATACTGTAAATCCTTTGCGAGAAATACAGCTTAATAAATTTATTCTTGAACTGATTGATAACAGGGTGGTAAAAAGTGTACATGATGTTTCAAAGGGTGGTATACTGTTTGCTGTAGTAGAATCCTGTATTTGTAGTGACTTTGGTTTTGAGGGATACATTGGATCCAATGTTGAAGAGTTATTTGGTGAAAATCAAGGTATGTTTATTGTTTCAGTTTCACCTACAGATAGCTCAAAGTTGGAAGAACTTGCGAAATCAAAAAACATAGAATTTAGGAAACTTGGAAAAGTAGTAAGGAAAGAAAAAGGAATAAATATTGGAATTGAAAATTTTGATTTTAATGTTCTGAGTAACATTTATTTTAACTGTATCCCAAAGATTTTGGAGGACCATTTATGTTAAATGAGAACTGTGGATTATTTGCTGTCTATCATAAAGACTCTTCATTTAACGTGAGTGCACAAATTATTGAAGGTTTAATTGCGTTACAACATAGGGGGCAAGAGTCGGCAGGTATAGCCGTTTCTAATGGAGAAAACATACAAACATATAAGGGAATGGGGGTAGTGAACGATGTATTTCCAAAAGAGGTTATCAAAAGAATTAAAGGATCTTTTGGTATTGGACATGTAAAATACTCTACAAATGGTTTTTCAAACTATGCAAATGCTGAACCATTAACGGTTAAATACAAAGGAGAATTTTTTAGTGTCGCTCATAACGGTCAAATAGAAAACAGTGCTTTTTTGAGGGATCTATTTGAAGAAAAGGGAACCATTTTTTTTACTACTTCAGACACAGAATTAATACCTCATTTATTAGTAACAAACTTAAAAGGTGCGCCCTCAACTTGGGATCCTGAAAATATTGCAAAATTAATAGACAAACATATTTCTCCATCATATTCCTTACTTTTGTTATTTAAAAATAAAATAATTGCTTTAAGAGATAGGTATGGATATAGACCGCTGGCAATCTGTGAAACAGATGATGCAGTGTATTTAGCTTCAGAAGATAGTGCATTTAAATTCTTTAAATTAAATAATTCAAAAATAAGAGAAGTAGAACCTGGAGAAATGATAGAAATAAATTCAGAAGGTCTAAAAAGTTATAAAATAAATAAAAACAACAAATATCGATATTGTTTTTTTGAGCATATTTATTTTGCCAGACCTGATTCCAATATTTATGGTGATAATGTCCATCTAATGAGAGAAAAGCTAGGGGAGTTAACAGCTAAAGAGCATCCTGTTGAAGCAGATATAATTGTTCCCGTTATGGACAGCGGTTTTTCAGCAGCTCTTGGATATTCGAAAGCTTCCGGTATCCCTTTAGAGTTAGGTTTGATGAGAAACAAATATATAGGAAGAACTTTCATAGACCCTGATATACAGGAAAGAAAGTTAAGTGTAAGAAGAAAGCTTTCGCCAGTAAAGGAAGTTATTGAAAATAAAGACATAGTTTTAATAGATGATTCAATGGTAAGAGGTACAACTATGAAACATATAGTAAAGATGTTGAAAGAAAACGGGGCTAAAAAGGTTCATATCAGAATAGCTTCTCCTATGGTAGTGAACACATGTTATTGGGGTATAGATATTCCGGATAAAAAAGATATTATAGGAGCAAACAAAAGCAAAGAAGATATTAAAAGAATAGTAAATGCTGATTCACTCGAATTTTTATCTTTACAATATCTTTCAAACTATCTAGATGTAAAGGTTGCTAACTATTGTTTTCACTGTTTTCAGACATAGATTTTTAGACACTCCAAAAATCTAATGAATTCTAAAACAAGACTTTTACGACAAATAGAAACGGGAACAAGGGGGTGCATTTTTATAAACTTTTTAAATGGAGGAATAAAATGTTATACAAAGATTCGGGAGTAGATATAAACAAGGCAAATGAAAGTATTGCAATGATCAAAAATCTTATAGGTGAAAATATAGGAGTTTATGCGGGCATATTCCCAATAAACGGAATTTTGCAAGATTATGAGGAACCAGTATTAGTAGCAACAACAGATGGAGTTGGCACAAAGTTACAGCTTTTGCGGGAATATAAAATGTGGCAAACTGCTGCTATAGATCTTGTTGCTATGAATCTTAATGATTTAGTATGTATGGCAGCAAAACCTCTGTTTTTCTTAGATTATTATGCAACATCTTCTTTAAACAAAGATGATTTTGTGAGTTTTATTAAATATTTAAATGATACTCTTCAAAAATTTGATTGTAAGTTATTAGGAGGAGAAACCGCCGAATTACCTGGAGTTTTCAATTCAAACAGCGAAGATGTCGCAGGTTTTGCCGTTGGAATAGCTGAAAAAAGCAAAATATTCGACTATTCAAAAATAACAGTAGGAGATAAAATCATTGCTTTAACTTCTTCAGGTGTTCATTCTAACGGTTTTTCCTTAGTTAGGAAATTGTTAAATGAAAAAAAGATTAAGCTAACTAATGAGTTATTGTATCCCACTAAATTATACGTTAACCAAACCTTAAGGATTTTAGATCTTTTAAAAGGTGCTGCTCATATTACTGGTGGGGGTCTCACGGATAATCTTCCTAGAATAATTCCTAATGGTTTGTGTGCACATGTAGAATTCAATTGGGATCCACCAAAAGTTTTCGAGGATATTTTAAACGCTGGTGTAGATATTAAAGAGATGTTTAATGTCTTTAATATGGGTGTTGGAATGGTATACATAGTTTCAAAAGAAAATCTCAAAACAGTTTCAGAAATATTAGAAAACGAGTTTTCTGAAGAAGTTTTAATTATTGGAGATATCATGGAAACAAAAAGAGAAAACGATAACAAAAAAATAATTATAAGTATTTAATTCTCAATCTAGGTAACAAAAAACAGAAAATGGCTGAGGTGTTTATGTCTATATGAAAGAGATTATTATACTTGCTTCCGGGAATGGTTCTAATTTTGAATCTATATGTAAATATTTTTCAAAATCTAAATCAATACGGGTAAAACAACTTATCACTGACAATAAAGACGCCTTTGTAATCCAAAGAGCAAAAAGGTTAAATATCGATTATAAAATTATTGATTATAAACATTTTAAAAATAAAAGCGAATATAATCTGGCTCTTTTTGATCATCTAAAGTCTATAGATTTCGATTTAATGGTTCTAGCTGGTTATATGAGAATTTTACCAAATTATATAGTGAATCATTATAAAGGCAAAATAGTTAATATTCACCCTTCTTTACTTCCAAATTATAAAGGACTTAATGCGATTGCTAAAGCTTACGAAAACAAGGAAAGATATACAGGTATAACTATTCATTATGTTGATGAAGGAGTAGACACTGGACAAATAATTTTTCAAAAAAAAGTGAGAATTAGAAAAAAAGATACACTCGAAACCTTGGAAAAAAAGATACATAAAATAGAACATAAATACTATCCAAAAGTAATTGAAAAAATATTGTCTGAAAAGTAATAATTTTTATCTTTTAATTACATTTTTAACTCACAAAAATAGAAAGGAGTGTAAGTTAATTGATAAAAAGAGCTTTAATTAGTACCTACAAAAAAGATAAAATTGTGAACTTTGCCAAATCATTACAAGATCTAGGCATTGAAATTATTTCGACCGGAGGAACTGCTAAAAAATTAGTAGAAAATGGAATCAATGTTACATCTGTAGAAGAATTAACAAATTTTCCTGAGATATTGGGAGGTAGAGTGAAAACTTTAAATCCTTTAATCCATGGAGCAATTCTTGCAAGAAGAGATAACCTTGAAGACATGAATACATTAGAGAAACTACAAATAGAACCCCTAGATTTGGTTTATGTCAATCTGTATCCATTTCTTGAAGTAATAGAAAAACCAAACGTGTCTCTAGATGAGATAGTGGAGTATATTGATATTGGCGGGCCAACTATGATTAGATCTGCAGCAAAAAATTACAAACATGTTTTGGTTGTTGTTGATGATTGTGATGCCGATGTTTTAATCGATAAATTAAAAAACGAAGAGGAGATAACCGAAGACTTTCGTTTATATCTTGCGTTAAAGGCCTTTCAACTGACAGCATTTTATGATTCTTGTATTTATAATTATCTAGAAGATCTTGTTCCTTCTGCAAAAGGAACATTTGAGAAATATATTGCTCTTCCATTAGAACAATTCCAAGAAATGAGATATGGTGAAAACCCTCACCAAAAAGCCTCTTTTTATCAGAATCCCGTTAGAAAAGGAAGTATGACAACTTTCGAACAATTAAGCGGTAAAGAATTGTCGTATAATAATCTAAGAGATGCCCAAGCAGCTTGGAGGGCTGTAAATGAATATGAAGAAATAGCTTGCTGTGCTGTAAAACATAACACTCCATGTGGAATTGCCCTTGGAAATAGTGTTGTAGAAGCTTTCAAGAAGGCTTATGAATGTGATCCTGTCTCGATATTTGGGGGCATAGTCTCTTTTAATAGAAAGGTGGAAGTTGAGACTGCAAACGAATTAAAAAATATTTTTCTAGAGATAGTAATGGCTCCAGATTTTGATGAAGAAGCTCTAAAAATCTTACAAAAGAAGAAAAATCTGAGAGTTTTAAAGATGAAAACTAAACCAATGGATAAATTTGAATATATCTCTATAGACGGTGGAATGCTAGTTCAAGAAGTTGATAAAGGTTTTATCAATGATTTTAGAGTTGTCACAGAAACTCAAGTTCCAGATAATTTAAAAGACGAACTCATATTTGCTTGGAAAGCAGTAAAATACGTTAAGTCCAACGCAATAGTTGTTTCAAAAAATAAAGCTACCACAGGTATTGGTGGTGGTCAAACTAACAGAATTTGGGCTGCTATAGATGCACTAGAAAGGAGCAAAGACAAAGGAGCGGATGTGCTGGCATCTGACGCATTCTTTCCTTTTAGCGACGTTGTAGAAAAAGCGGCGGAATTTGGGATAAAAGCAATTATTCAGCCTGGAGGTTCCATTAGAGATAATGAATCTATTGAGGCGTGCAATAAATATGGTATTGCCATGGTATTTACTGAAATGAGGCATTTTAAACATTAAAGTAAATAGAATTAGTTTCTCACTGGGGAGGGTTCATGGTTATTATGAAAATACTAGTTGTTGGAAAAGGTGGGCGAGAACACGCTCTGGCTTGGAAATTTGCCCAAAGTGATAAAGTTGATGAAGTGTATGTAGCTCCAGGGAATGAGGGTATTTCTTTAGAAAAAAAATGTTCGGTAGTTGATGCTACAACAGTTGAACAGATCTTAAATTTTGCCAAAAGCAAAAAAATAGATTTGACTTTTGTGGGTTCGGAGGACTACCTTGCTAATGGGATAGTTGATGTGTTCAGAGAAGAAAATTTAGCAATCATCGGTCCTGAAAAAAAATCCGCTCATTTAGAAAGCAGTAAGGTTTTTTCAAAACAATTTATGAGAAGAAATAATGTTCAAACAGCAAATTTTGAGGTGTTTGATAACGCAAATAATGCTATTAACTTTGCTAAAAAAACAAATTATCCTGTTGTAGTAAAAGCTGACGGGTTGGCTTCAGGAAAAGGAGTTTTCATTTGCGATAATTTTGAGCAAGCATTTAAAGCAATTGAGGAAATGATGGTTGAGTCAAGATTTTCAGATGCTGGCAAGAACATTGTGATTGAAAGGTTTCTAAATGGTTTTGAAGCTTCATTATTTTTACTCTTAGATGCAAGAAACTATAAATTTTTTAACTTTTCAAAAGATCATAAAAAGTTGCTTGATGGGGAAAAAGGTCCCAATACCGGTGGATTAGGTGCAATAACTCCTCATCCAAGTATCGATGGAAGATTAATGAAAAAGATCGACAAAAAAGTTATTTTACCTACTATTAACGGTTTAGAAAAAGAAGATATATTCTATAAAGGGATTTTGTATATAGGGCTGTTAATAGAAAATGGAGAACCATATGTTTTGGAATATAATGTTAGATTAGGCGATCCAGAGGCTCAATCAATTTTATATCTTCTAAAGAGCGATATACTCGAACTGAGTGAAAATATAGTTGAATCTAATATTATGGATTCTAAAATAGAATGGTACGATGGATATTCTTTATGTTTGGTACTTTGTAGTGAAGGATATCCTTTTTCTTATATGAAAGGAGAAAAAATTCATTTTGAGCCTCGTATTGGTTCAAAAATATTCTTTTCAGGTGTAAAAAAAGTAGGGTCAGATCTTGTAACAAACGGAGGTAGAGTATTAAGTTTAGTAAATAGAGCAGCTACCTTAGAAGAAGCCAGAAAAGCAGTTTATCAAGATGCAGAAAGAATTCATTTTAATTCTAAATACTATAGAAAAGACATATAAAAACTTTTACAATTATAGCTAAAATTAGCTACTTTTATCAATATCGTGGCGTCGAATTTCTTCTTCAACTTTTAAATATCCATTTTTCATAGCCTTTTTACTTTTTTGGATTTCTAATTGATTGTTTTTTAATTTTTCTATCTGTTCTTTTATAAGATTGTGTCTGTGAATATCCTTTTCTAAAATATCATTTACAAATGTTAATACCCGGGGATCAGTTTTATAATCCTCTAATTGTTCCAAGAGAGCATATCTTCTATCTAGCGATTTTGACAATTCTTCAAAATCGCTATTTTTTATAAGATTATCCAAAACACTTTCAATCTTTTCTATTTCAGATATGATAAATTCAAGTTCATTGTAGCTCATATTAACTTCCTCCTTTTTTCCTTTTTATGTGTTTAAGTAAATTATAACAAAATTGATTAACTAATAACAAATAGTTGAGGATGATTATAAGTGTTTATACCTAATTGTAGCTAAATAAAACCGATTATTTTATTTTTTCTCGATTTTCTTGTATAATATAGATGGTAATTTTTCAAAATAAATTTGTTAATTAAATCGAAAGGATGGTCTACAATGAAGACTTCAGAAACGATTATATTAGAGATAGATCCATTTAATATTGAAGAAGAAAAAATAAAAGAAGCAGCAAAAGCGATTCGTGAAAATAAAACGGTTGTTTTTCCTACAGAAACTGTTTATGGTTTAGGTGCCAACGGACTATCTGAAGAAGCTGTTAAAAAAATCTTTATAGCAAAAGGTAGACCATTTGATAATCCTTTAATTTTACACGTGACAAATATAAAAGACTTTTTAGAATATGCTTATGTTTCTTACTCACTACTAGAAAAGATGGAAAAATTGGTACCTGGGCCGGTTACTTTTGTTTTGAAGAAGAAAAAAATTGTACCGGATATCGTTACTGCCGGTAAAGATACTGTAGCAATTCGAATGCCTGCACATCCAATAGCATCAAAACTAATTTTATATTCTGGAGTGCCAATTGCAGCTCCAAGTGCTAATATTTCTGGAAAACCGAGCGCTACTTTGTCTGATCATGTTATACATGATTTAAAAAATAAAGTAGATTACATAATAATTGGCGGAAAAGTTGAATTTGGAATAGAATCGACCGTTATAGATTTAACAGCTGGAAATAAACCAGTATTACTTAGGCCAGGACCTATTCCTCCTCAGAAAATAGCGGAAATTTTCGGTGATATAGTGGTGCCCGATTTTGCATACGGATACGTAGAAGCAGATTACATTAAAGCTCCTGGTATGAAATATAGACATTATTCTCCTGATACACCTGTAATATTGATAGAATATCAAGACAAAGAACAAATGATAAACAAAGTTTTAACAGAATACAATAAATACTCAAATCCTATAATACTTTGTCTGAGAGAGCATTATAACTTTTTCAAAGAAAGAAACATGAATTGTGATATCATTGGCAGTGAAGAAAATTATTATGAATTTGCAATAAAATTGTTTGAAATGTTACGAAAATACGATGAAAAAGTAGAGGTAATGATAGTAGAAGGAATAGAAGATAAAGGTATTGGTATTGCTATCATGAACAGATTGAGAAAAGCTGCTCATAAAATCATTAAATAAATAAATAAAGGAAGGAAAAATAATGGATCTTTTATTAGATATTGGAAATTCTTACACTACTGTAGGATACCATAATAAAGGAAATTTCACAATATGGCGTTTAGGGCCCAGTAGTTTTGAATCTGAAGATATGTTATTTGTAAACCTATTTACTCTTAGCAAACAATCAGATATCAATTTGTTTGAAACATCAAGGATAGGAATTTCTTCTGTTGTACCCAAAAACAATTTCATAGTACGTCAATTTTCGCTAAAATACTTGAAGATGACTCCTACATTCGTAAGTTCAAATCAAAAGATTAATAACATAGCATATTTAGTTGATTATCCTAAAGAAGTTGGTGCCGATCGCGTATCTAATATTATTGCTTCAAAACGTGAATATGGTGATAATGTTATTGCGGTAGATTTTGGCACAGCTATCACAGTTGATGTTATAGAAAATGGTAATTTTATAGGTGGTGCAATAATTCCAGGTTTTAACACTGCTATTAATTCCCTTTTTTCTAAAACTGCCAAATTACCTCAGGTGGAAATATCCTTTTTAGATTATAATATAGGAAAAAACACCATTGATAATATACAAATTGGAATTGTAAAAACTACTTTGTATGGTCTAGATAGATTGCTAAATGAAATTAAAAAAGAGAGAAAGAAAAATTTTTATATAGTTACAACCGGCGGGGATGCTAAATTTTTATCAAGAAAGTTTTTGAATTTTGATAAATACGATCCATACTTAACTTTGAAAGGTATTTTATATTATTTAGAGGAGATCAACGTATAATTTAGCAATAATAAAGTTCTTAAATAAAAGCGAATTCTATAAAATATATTAATAAATATTCTATTATTTCTTAAATCCCTAACTTATATTGTCTAAGGAGGAGTTTGCTTGAATTTTTTAGTTGTAAACCCGTGGATATATGATTCTGCTGCATATGATTTTTGGTTAAAACCTTTGGGTTTACTGTATAATGCTGAGATTTTAAAGTTATTAGGGCATCATGTTGTTTTTTTAGATCTATTAAATAGATACGATACGGATTTACTCAAGTTTAAAAGTCCTAAAGATAAAAAATATGGAACAGGTAAATTTTATACTGAAGTTGTTGAAAAGCCCGCTATATTAAAAAACATCCCAAGAGAGTTTAAAAGATATGGAATTCCTCTGAAAGTAGCTAAGAACAAAATAGAAGTTATTAAAAATGAACAAAAGATCGATGCCGTTTTTATAGGAGTTACTTTGACTTATTGGTATTATGGAGGATTAAAAACTATAGAACTGCTTAGAGAATATTTTCCTACACAACCATTTTTTTTGGGTGGAATTTATTCTACGATATATCCTCAACATGCTGATGAAACATTTTCAAAATATGATGTTATTGTGCTTCCAGGAACAGGTTTGAACCCTTTGATACAAGCTCTTCAAATTCTTGATTTATCTAAATCTTCTTTAAATAGTTTTGATTGGTTCGAGGAAACAGATTTGACTTACGATTTTTATGATTCAGTTCTTCCCTACGTAGTTTTAATTACTTCTATAGGATGTGTATTTAATTGTTCTTATTGCGTTACACCTAAAATGTGGCAATTTCAATTTAGAACCATACCAGCAATAATAAATAATATAAAATACATTTTAAGCAAAAGACCAGATATTAAAGACATAGCCTTTTTTGATGATGCTTTTTTACTAAGAAAAGACATACATGAATTATTAAAATCACTATCTTTTTTTAAAGTAAGATATCACCTTCCTAACGGTATTCATGCGAGGATGGTTACTCCTGAGATTTCTTCTCTTTTAAAAACAGCAAATTTTAAAACAATTAAATTAGGCTATGAAAGTCATGATTTTAAAATACAAAAAAATACCGGATTCAAAGTTACCAATACGGATCTTGTTAATGCAGTTAATAATTTAAAGAGTGCGGGATTTACAAATGAAGAAATCTCAGCATATATTCTTCTCAACCTTCCTGAACAAGATAAGGAGGATGTAATAGAGGCAATTGATTTTTGTTATGAATTAGGAATTGGCATAAATTTGAATGAATTTACACCTATTCCAGGAACTCAAGAATTTGACTACTTAGTTTCAAACAAATTTATTGACAAAGATATAGATCCTTTACTATTAAATAACACTTACTTACCTTATTGGAGTAACTTTGGATTATCCGAAGGGGAAATCAGAGAAATAAAACAGTATGCTAGATTGAAATATCAGCATTAGCAGGTTTTATCCCTAATTAGAGCTATTTAAATAGATTTATAACGAAACTTCTTTATTTTATTAAGGTTGACAAAGTTAATAAAAATGACTATAATTGTAGTCAAGGGGTGTTAATAAAATGAATTTAAGTGATGCCGTCTTTTATAGCCTCGCTGAAGCGAAAGCAAAATTTTCAAAGGTTGTGGATGAATCAAAATGTCATGATGTTATAATAACAAAAAACGGCGTACCAGTTAGCGTAATAATAAATTATGATAAATTTGTTAGAATGATGGAATTTATTGAAGAAATTAAAGATTTATCTCTTTTTGATTTGGAAGATTATGATAAATACAAGGATATACAAAAATTTTTTAAAGATTTTGACTATTAAAGTGGAGGTGTATGTAAGTGGCTGAGGTGGTATTAGAAAAAGTCAACAAGATATTCCCAAATGGAGTTCATGCGGTAAAAGATGCCGATTTTGTTATTCAAGATAAAGAGTTTTTGGTGCTATTAGGTCCTTCAGGATGTGGAAAAACCACTACTCTGAGGATGATTGCAGGGTTAGAAGATATAACAAGCGGAATTATAAAAATTGATGGAAAAGTCGTTAATGATGTGGAACCAAAGGATAGAGATATAGCAATGGTTTTCCAGAATTACGCATTATATCCTCATATGACCGTCTATGATAATATGGCTTTCGGATTAAAATTAAGAAAAACTCCAAAAGACGAAATTGAAAGAAGAGTAAGACAGGCAGCAAAGATCTTAGGTATTGAACATTTGTTAGATAGGAAACCAAAACAACTTTCTGGAGGACAGAGACAGAGAGTCGCTGTAGGAAGAGCTATTGTAAGAAATCCAAAAGTTTTCTTATTTGATGAACCTCTTTCAAATTTGGACGCAAAATTAAGAGTTCAGATGAGATCTGAACTAAAAAAGTTACACCAAAGATTAGAGGCAACTATTGCATATGTTACTCACGACCAAGTTGAAGCCATGACTATGGCTGATAAAATTGTAATTATGCATGAAGGATTAATCCAACAAGTAGGAGATCCTTTTGATGTGTATGATCATCCAGCAAACTTATTTGTCGCTGGTTTTATAGGTACTCCTCCTATGAACTTCTTGGCAGCACGAGTTGTTAAAGAAAATGGCATATGGTTAAAAGGTGATGGGTTCTCAATTAATGTGCCAAATGACAAAGCACATCTTTTAGAAAATTATATAGGCAAAGAAGTTATATTTGGAGTAAGACCGGAAGACTTAACTGAAAAAAGTCAAAGTGAAAACGCTGATGAAACAAACACGATCACAACTGTAGTGGATGTTGTAGAACCTTTAGGAAGTGAAACTTTACTTCACGTAACAGTTGGTTCCAACCAATTTATAACCGCAAAAGTTAGTCCTCAGACGAGAGCTAGAGTTGGACAAAGATTTGATCTTACAGTAAATTTAGAAATGATACATGTCTTCGATAAAGAAACTGAAATAGCCATCTTTTAGTTACATATTCTGTTACTTCCCATCGCTTTAGCGATGGGAAGTATATTTAAGTTTCTAAATAATCTAATTTAATAACAGTTGGGGGGATTTTATTGGTGATAGAACTGGTGTTAAGTTCAATAGACGGCAAAGAGATTAATTTACCTGTTCATTATAACAGGCCGCTACAAGGACTTTTTTACAGTTTAATGTCTGAATCAATGCCATATTACCATGATAAAGGAACTAAATCTGATGATAAAAAACTTAAACTCTTCACTTATTCTAGAATTTATCCCCATAACTCTTTTAAGGTGTATAACAAGAGAATGAAATTTGAAGGTTTATTCAGTATTTTTTTTGCTTCTCCTATGGATGAGCTAGTACAGGCAGTTTTGAATAGTTTAAATGAACAAAAAGTTTTACGAATTGAAAAAAACTATTTTACTTTAGTGAAGTATGAAAAAATTGAAAATAAAGTTGAAGATGGTGAATTATTAGTAAAAACGTTGTCCCCTATAACCGCTTATTCTACGATTCTTTTACCCAATGGGAGTAGGTATACTCACTACTTCTCCCCTTACTCAACTGATTTTAAAAAGCTAGTAGAAGAAAATCTTAAAAGAAAGGCAAAGGCTCTAAAATTAGATACAAAGAACAATAGTTTTTCTATTGAACCTTACGGAATAACAGAAAAAAATGAAAAATTATTGTTTTATAAAGACATAATTATTAAAGGATGGACAGGATATTTTATACTACGAGGAGACCCTATTTTAATTGAGTTAGCTCTTAACTCAGGATTAGGTGCTAAAAATGCTCAAGGTTTTGGTATGGTCTTTCCAGCTAATAGAAAAATGAAAAATAGAGAATTTAGTTCTAATACGAATCAAAAACACAAAAACGAATTTATACCTTAAATCTTAAATTTTGGGGGTGAATTTTTTGCAGAAAAAAAATATACTTTATGCACAATCAGGAGGCGTTACAAGTGTAATTAATGCCAGCGCCTTTGGCCTCATCAACAGTGCCCTAAGGACGAAGGAAATCGATAAAATATACGCCGGTATTTATGGAATTTCAGGAATTTTAGAGGGAAAACTAATTGAAATTAATGAACAACCCACGGAAAAGATTCAAGCCTTGCGATATACACCTTCTAGTGCCTTCGGGTCATGTCGTCGTAGATTAAAGGAAGAAGATGCGGAAAGTTTTAAAAAATTATTCCAGATATTTGATGAATACAAAATAGGTTATTTTTTTTATAACGGTGGTAATGATTCAATGGATACCGCTCACAAGATTGATCAATATGCAAGAACGATTGGTTATGATTTAAAAGTCTTTGGAATTCCTAAAACTATAGACAACGATCTATATGGCACTGATCATTCTCCTGGATATGGTTCAGCTGCTAAGTACCTTGCAATTTCTATGCTTGAAGCTAGCATTGATACTAGAAGTATGTCGAAAGATTCTACTAAAATTTTTATTATGGAAACAATGGGACGTCATGCTGGTTGGTTAGCAGCTGCAACTTCCTTAGCGAAATTAAATGGTGATTTTGGTCCTCATATTATATTGCTACCAGAAAGATTTTTTGATGAAGATAAATTTATTAATAAAGTAAAATATGAAGTTGAAAAGAATGGGTATTGCACTATTGCTGTATCAGAAGGAATAAGATATAAAAGTGGAACTTTTGTGTCAGATATGGGTTTCACCGATAGTTTTGGTAATAGACAGTTAGGCGATGCAGGAAGGGTTGTTGCTAATATTATTTTAACCAGATTAGGTTTAAAGGTTCATGTAGCTACTCCGGATTATCTACAAAGAAGCGCTGGACATATTGTAAGCAAAACTGATAATGAAGAAGCTATTAAAGTTGGAGAAGTGGCTTTAGAAATGGCACTAAGTGGAATTTCTGGATTTATGGTAACTATTAACAGAGTATCGGACGAACCTTATCAAGTTCAATATGGAAAAGTTCCATTATTTGAAGTAGCTAACAACACTAAATATATGCCTGAAGAATTTATTACTGAGGATGGTTATGGTGTAAATGAAAAATTTATCAAATATGCTAAGCCGTTAATAAGTGGGGAAAGCTATCCTGTTTACGAAAATGGAATACCAAAGTACGCCCATTTTTCTTTACGTGATAAACAAAAATAGAATGTAAAATAAAATAGGACTCAGATTATTAAGATTATTATTTTTCTCTATCAAAAAATCTGAGTCCTTTAAAGGTATTAGATATTTTATAGATTGTTGTATATTAGATTAATAATACCATTTTCAAATTCCTTTACACTTTGTCTACTTGTAGAAAAATTATTTTCGATAAGCGTTACCAAATATAGGTTCCCGTTTCTAGATCTTAAAATTCCTGCTATAGCTGAATCATAATATAAAGTTCCAGTCTTTGCATATATCTCAAAATCGAATCTATTCTTTATAGTGCTTTCTTCTTTAGAAGAAGCCAACCAGTCAAGTAGATTGTAGCCATATTTTGTATACAAATAAGAAATTGCATCGTTTATCATCTTTGGGGAAAGAAGATTATACTTTGATAAACCACATCCATCTTTTAATACGTACTGACTAGGTTTGTACCCCAAAACCTCTTCTATTACTTGCTTAAAATATTTTTCCGAATCATATATAGTACCTTCTCCATATATTCCTCCTATATTTCTAAAAATCTGCTCTGAAACTTGATTATCACTTGTTTCTAACATGATTTTTACTATTTCTTTTAAAGGAAGAGAAAAATGTATATAAATTGGAACAGCAGTATAAGGTACGATATCGTACTCTATAGAACCTAGGAAGGAAACTCCTAATTCCTGTAAGTAGATAGTGGTTAAAAAGGTTATATAATCTTTTATTTCTCCGTTAGTCTTATATTTAAATGATTCGTAACTACTTTGCCAAATATTCAAGGCAGCTATTTGAGGTTGTGGATCATCCCACATCCACCCTCTACCAAAACCTTCTTCTGTCAAAAAGGAATAATCGAATACGATGTTACCATAAATTTTATTTATTCCTTGATCAACAGTAACTTTTTTTAATATGTTTTTATATTCACTTGAAGTTAATATAGGATTTCCCAACCCCTTTATATAAATATTTCCATTATAAACTGGAGTAATAGGTAGAGATCTAAACACTTGCGTTTCAAACCTATAGTTAGGACCTAGAGATTCTAAGGTTACTAATGCGGTAATGATTTTTGATAGAGAGGCAGGCGTAAATAATTTGTTTTCATTGTATGATAATATAACTTGATTTGTAGAAAGATTTCTCAATTCAAATCCTACAAATCCTTCGAACGAACTAATTTGTTTCATAATTGTATCCAGAGTTATTTCCATGGGTTGTTGGTAAAAACTAGTTATTTCCGTTGGAGTTTGATATACTTTTGGTGGTTCAATAACCTCAATTTTATCTAGATAATCCAGTGATTCTCCATCTATTGGAAGTGGTGAACTACTTAAGATAGGAGCTCCGAAAGAAATAAAAAATAAAATTATAAATAATGAGAGCAATAGTATAATTTTTGTTATGTTATCTTTGTTTCTCATTTATATCTTCATCTCCTTTTACATTAGTTATCTTTGTTTTAACAGGTTTGAGAGCAGGCTCTATCAATTTTCTGTAGTTAATTACAACTTCTTTAAAGTTACGATCTTTTAATAATAAAACCATGCCCTTTGTGACCGAAATCATAAATTCTAAAATGTATCTAGCATCAATATCATTTCTAACTTCTCCTAGTTTCTGAAATTCTTTTATTTTAGCTATGATCGCCTTCCCATATGTTTGATAAAAATAGTCGTTAATAAACGAAGAAATCCTTTTAGAAAGAAAGAAGTCATCAATGGGATATTCTCTTAATATAGTATCTAGATCAAAATTCAAATTAGAGAGGTATTCTAATATCTCCTCGAGACTTTTAAAGTTTTCAACATATTTTTTAAAAGGCACATACCATTCATCTAAAATAATCTTTATCAAGTAAATAATGAAATCTTCTTTCTTTCCAAATTTTTGGTAAACAGTAGATTTACTCAGGCCAGAATCTTTAATAACCTTTTCGTAATTAAATTTTGAGATCCCCTTGTTTAATAATTCTACTTTGGACAAATCAATTAGTTTATTTATTTTAGCAGTAGTTTTTTTTTGAGTACCACGATTTTTAGACATTTTTTCACCTTCAAATCTAAAATCAAAAAATGTATAACATAAAATTATTATGTAGTTAAGTAATAAAAAATCTCTTTTAAAATAACTATATGATTGCAAATCCTTTTTTACACAATATAATACATTTAAAAGTGTTTTTTCAATATACTTTGTACATTAATTATCTTTTAGTAGTGTTTACTCAAAAAGAATTTTTGTCAAAATTATTTCATATAAATATACTATTTCATTATATTAATCATATTGATCGATTTTTCAAATACCTCCTTGTAGAAGTCGTTATTTTCGATTTTATTAACCAAACATATATTTTCATATAGACCATTCCAGATAAATGTCTTAAAAGGGCGATAAAAAGGAGGTCATTTTCATCTTACGAATATCAACAATTTTTAGATTTTTATAATACTTGTCGGAAAACTTAGGTTTTCCGACATCACTTTTGTTTCTTTTAACTAATTGAAATCTTATGTCGTATTTACTAAAAGTTGCATTAACTCAGGATTTCTTACTAGTTTTACATTCTTTACCAAAAAATAAAGCATGTTTTTTGGATAAAAAGATCTTAGAACTTTCCATAAGATATACACGTTACTTATAAATTGTATATTAGATTTATATTTACATAATTATTATAAACTATAATTTATATAAGCACACAACATTAGAAAGTATTCTTACAAGATTATTATACAATGTATATGTTTATTTACACTTTAAAAATATATTTTTGATATGACATCACAAATTTATTTATTTACACTTTTAAGCTATACTATTAATTACATCAATAAAATATTTTTAATAAAATAAATGCTAAATTCCACTTTTAATTGTTCACATAGGTCTTTAAAAGCGTTATTTAAGTCAATCAACGTCTTATAAAGTTGGTGTTCATGACAATTTATTTCAAAGGAGTTTTTATGTTATCGCTGAAAATGATCTAAATAATAAATTACCTACAAAGAAAAATGTTATATTTAATTCTATTTGATATTTATTATACCTTATTTTTAATTTTTTTTGGCAACAATTTATTGACAAAACTCGACCAAATATTATCTTCGTGTATTGTACTTTCATTATACTTTTTTATAATTACTAAGTGGTGTAAAAACTTAATTACATCTTATAAATAAAAAACAAATTAATTTGTATAAGTACAAATTAAAAAAATTTATACACTTTATAAACGGAGGCTTCCTTTTTTTAAGAGTTTAAAAAAAGTTAAGAATATACTAACTATTATTAATTTTTATGGTAAAATAGTTATATAATAAACGAATAAAAAACAAAACAAAAGGAGATCTACAATGACATATGATTTTGATGAAATAATAGACAGGAGAAACACCAGCTCCGAAAAATGGGATAACCTTGTTCAAGTATATGGGAGAGATGACATTATTCCAATGTGGGTTGCAGATATGGATTTCAAATCACCACCAGAAGTTGTAAAAGTTTTAGAACAAAGAGCACGTCATGGAATTTTTGGATATCCAATGTTAAAAGACGAGCATGTAGAACCGTTTATTAACTGGATCACTGAGAAACATAATTGGAAATTAGATAAAGAATGGATAATAGTGAATAGCTGTGTTGTTGATGCTCTTAAAACAGCAATTTTAGCTTTTTCAAAGCCAGGCGATAATGTGGTAATTCAACCACCAGTTTATAGGCCATTTTTTAATATTGTTACATCTAACGGGAGAAAACTTTTAACAAATCCTCTGAAATTTGAAAACGGAAGATATTCTATAGATTTTGAAGATCTAGAAGTTAAGTTATCAGAAAAAAGAACTAAACTTCTCATGTTATGTAGTCCTCATAATCCTGTTGGCAGAGTGTGGAAGGAAGACGAGCTTATTAGATTGGGGGAACTGTGCTTAAAATATGATATTCTAATTCTTTCAGATGAAATCCACAGTGACATAGTTTATGAAAATTTCAAGCACTTACCAATTTCCTCACTTTCAAAAGAACTTCAAGATTCAACTTTAACTTTTTATGCTCCTAGTAAAACTTTTAATTTGGCTGGACTTAGGACCTCTTTTGTAGTAATTCCTAATCAAAAATTAAGAGAAGAGTACGAAACTATTTTAGAAAATATTTCAAGTAAGAATATAAATATATTTGGCTTATTGGCTGCCACCACTGCGTATAATTATGGAGAAAAATGGTTAAATGAATTAATCGTTTATTTAAAAGAAAATATCGATTTTACGATCGATTTTTTTAAACATAAACTTCCTAAAGTTAAAATAAATTCTCCTGAAGGAACATTTTTATTATGGTTAGATTTTAGAAGATATGGTAATGAATCTTTTGTTAAAAATGTTTTTATCAATAAAGCTAAAGTAGGATTAGAAGAAGGAAGCATTTTTGGGCAAGAAGGTGAAGGATTTTTTAGAATGAATATTGGTTGTCCGAGAAAAATATTAACAGAAGCTTGTAATAATATTTATATTGCTTTTAAAGAATGATTATAAAAATCAAGTTTAAATCTCAACAGGGAGGTATTTTAAATGTTATCCGATATTGAAATCGCTCGTTCGGCAAAGTTAAAAAGGATTGTCAACATTGCAAATGAATTAGATATTCCAGAAGAATTTTATAATCTTCACGGTAAATACATTGCAAAAGTGTCTCATCACTATTTAAATGAATTAGATTTTAAAAATGATGGCAAATTGATAATGGTCACTGCAATTACTCCAACTCCAGCGGGAGAAGGTAAAACAACCACGAGCATAGGTCTCTCCATGGCTATTAACAAGCTTCAGAAAAATTCAATAGTTACATTAAGAGAACCTTCATTAGGCCCTGTTATGGGAATTAAAGGAGGAGCGGCCGGAGGAGGTTACGCACAAGTTCTGCCTATGGAAGATATCAATCTTCATTTTACTGGAGATATCCATGCTGTTACCACTGCCCACAATCTTATATCTGCAATAATAGATACTTACATAAAGTATGATAAATTAAATATTGATTCCGCAAGGGTTACTTGGCCAAGGGCTATGGATATGAACGATAGATCTTTAAGAGACATAGTTGTAGGTTTAGGAGGAAAGAATAATGGCTACCCTCGAGAGGATAGTTTTGTTATAACTACTGCATCAGAAATAATGGCTATACTGTGTTTATCTAAAGATCTTGAGGATCTCAAAGAGAGACTTTCAAAAGTTGTTATCGGTAGAAACAAGGAGGGAGCACCAGTTACTGTAAAGGATTTAGAAATATCAGGAGCCCTGGCAGTTTTACTGAAAGATGCCATTAACCCAAACCTTGTTCAAACTATAGAAAATACACCTGCATTTGTTCACGGGGGGCCTTTCGCCAATATTGCTCACGGTACAAATGCAATTACCTCTACCAAACTAGCTTTAAAGCTTTCTGATTATGTTGTAACAGAGACTGGTTTTGGTTCAGATCTAGGAGCAGAAAAATTCTATGATTTTGTATGCCCAACTTTTGGATTGCAACCTTCAGCAACTGTTTTAGTAGCGACAATACGAGCGTTGAAGTATCACGGTGGTCAAAGCAAATCTAATCTTTCTATTCCAGATTTAGAAAGCTTAAAAAAAGGACTCCCAAATTTACAAGTGCATATTGAAAATTTAAAAAAATTTAATATTCCTATAGTAGTAGCAATTAATAAATTCGAATCAGATACCGATGAAGAACTGAAATTAGTCATTGATTTTGTGGAAAATCTGGGAATAGAATGTAGTATAAACGAGTCATTTGAAAAAGGATCTGAAGGTGCTCTTGATTTGGCAGAAAAAGTCATAAAATCTTGTGAGGAACCTTTCCAGTTAAAAACAATATATAGTTTTGAAGATGATTTAGAAGTAAAAATTGATAAATTAGCTAAAAATATATATAGAGCAGGTAGAGTTGAGTATACTAGTGAAGCTATTCAATCTATAAAATTTTTAAAGAAATATGGGTACGATAAACTTCCAGTAATCATGGCCAAAACACAATATTCAATATCAGATGATCCTAATAAGCTTGGGTTTCCAAAAGATTATACTTTTACCATAAGAGATTTTGAATTGTCTTCAGGTGCAGGATTTATTGTTGGATTGGCTGGAGATATGTTAAGAATGCCAGGTCTTTCAAAGGTTCCAAATGCTGTAAATATTGATATAGATAAAGATGGTAATATAGTAGGTCTCTATTAAATATTATTGATTCTTTGAAAAATAAACTGTTTAAGTGTAAATTAAATTAAATTTAATTGTAATAGAAGCCGCTATCCTTTAGTTCTTATTAAATAAAGTTTTAATTTTTTACCTTGATTGTAAGGGTTAGGACGAGGAGGAAGAAATCATGTACATTGATATTAAAAATATCATCAATGAACTGAACGAGGAAATAGAATTTCTTAAGCAAAAGGTTACACATGAACCAAAATTAATAAGTTTAGTAGTTGAACCCGACCCTTCAACATTATCTTATTTAAAATCTCAAAAAAGATCAACTAAGAAACATGGCATTAATTTGGAAATAATAGAAAGCGAAAATTTAATCGATGATTTAAGTCATTATAATCAAGATATTACAGTTGACGGTATATTTGTGGCAAGACCTTTAGCAAAAGGGTATTCAGAGTTGGATATTGCTAGAAATATTAATCCTTTGAAAGATGTTGAAGGAGTTAGTTTATTTAACATTGGATCAATGTATTATGAAGAGGAATTATTTATCCCTTGCACTGCTGAGGCAGTTGTAAAAACAATTGAAAATACTACCGAAATAAGAGGTAAAAATGTTGTCGTTATAGGAAGAAGTACAACTGTCGGTAAACCTGTAGGTATTTTGTTGCTAAAAAGAGGAAGAGATGCTACCGTAACTATAGCTCATTCGAAAACTGTAAATTTGCAAGAAATAACTAGGAAAGCTGATATTCTAGTAGTAGCTGTTGGAAAGGCAAATTTTATAAATAAAGATTTTGTTAAAGAAGGAGCAATAGTAATAGATGTTGGAATAAATGTCTTAGAAAGTAAAGTTGTTGGAGATGTTTCTAGTGATGTAGCAGAAAAATGTGAAGTAACTCCAGTACCCGGAGGAGTGGGAAATGTTACCTCCTTAATTTTAATAAGGAATGTTTTCAAAGCCGCATTGGATAAAAATATATAAAAATGTTTTATGTTAAAGAATAAAGTGGGAGAATTCGATCTCCCACTTTTAACAATTTCACAACCATCATTTTGATGATATTTAATCTTTTTTTACTAAGGAAAGTTCAAATGTAAATCCTGGGATGGTAACGAATTTTAGGTTTTTAATGTTAAATGTTTTTGACAAATCCCAACCTTCGTTAGCAATGCGTGCGAATAACTTGTCATGAAACTGAATTCCGTACTCAAGTAATGTAGTCTCTTCTTCTGGAAAACGATTAGGTGTAAAGTTCATAGTTGTCTTCTTCCCGTCGATATAAACTTCAGGTGGATCTATCGGATTGTTTGCAAGTATGCTTGAAAAACCGATCAAACGATTTTCCTCTCCTTCATCACCTTTCGATGTAGCATGACGAAGAGCATCTGAAAGACTTACTGCTGAAAAAAACACACTTTTATTTTCTCTTTCCTTTCCATTGGTTTTGAGTTCATATCTCCCATAAATAACCTGTTCAGGTTGGAGTTCAAGTGACTTTTAGTGGCTCTATAACTATTAGTTGGGATTAACTCATGGATTTCCACGGTTCCTTCTAACAGTTTTTGCACTAATTTATCGAACTCCTCTCTTAAATTATAAGTCCAGAATATCCAGAATATATAGTAGTTTGCGAAATTTATCACTGAAAAATGATCAAAATTATTTAACTTTTCTTTACCTTTCTGCTCAAAAGCTTATAATCTGCAAAAAATTTTCATAATAAAAGGGAGTTTCAAAGAAGTGTTTTAATTTAATATTTAATGCAACAAAGCTTATATCTTATCTAACAGTGAACTATGATTGTCGGATCTTACATATATTCCAGTTGTTGAAATTGTAGTGTGACCTAGAATATATCTAACTTCTTCTATATTTTTGCCGGAATTTAAAAGTCTTTTAGCGCAGGTGTGTCTTAGAGCGTGAGGCGTTGCATTGAGATAGTTAATGTTAATATTTTCTTCTGTAATCATTTTTTTAATCCTTTTATTTGCTTCTATAACATACTTTTTGAATCTTCTTTCCATAGTTCGAGAACTGTAAGGAGTATCATCTGTCTTTGAAAAAATGTATTTTTTCCCATTTGCAAAATTTACAAGCTCGTTGGCGTACTCTTTAGAAATCTTGAGAATTCTTTCTTTATTGCCTTTTCCATTAATAATTAATTCTGCGTGGTCTTTGTTAAAAATAATATGCTCAACCTTAAGAGATAAAGCTTCTGAAATTCTAACTCCTGTAGTTGATAAAAGATTAAAAAAAGCCCTATCAAACTCATCGTCTATGACGGAAAATAAAATTTCTAATTGTTCTTCAGTTAAGCCTTTTGGTGTTTCACTTGGAACTCTTGTGTTTGCATCTTTCCAATATCTATGCCCAGTTATCTCTCCGTTTTCGTAAAGATAATTTAAAAATGATCGTAAAACAACAATTCTTAACTTTATTGTTCGTTGAGATAGGTTTGATATATGTTCTAAATACTTAAAAAAACAGGTTTTGTTAAGTCCATATTTAAGTACAAATTTTTTATAATTTTTTAATATTTTACTGTATTCATAGATAGTGGAATCAGCTCTTCTTTTAACAAACTTTAAATAAGAAAGAAATTCGTCAATATATTCATCAATTTCTATTTCTGTAAGGTTGTTAAGTTTTTTAATACCTGATTCTTTCATAGTAAGTCCCCCATTTAGCTAATAACTAATTGATACTTTTTAAAAATTATATAATAGTGTTTAATAGCTCATTTTACGGAATTCTTGAAATAATTTCATCGATAGTGTTTTTTATTATATCTTTTTTCCATTCAGCCTTTTCTTTGTTTTTGTCAAAGGCATACACATAGATTTTTAATTTGGGTTCTGTGCCAGAAGGTCTAACTGCATACCAAGAACCATCTTCAAACCAAAATCTTAGTACATTAGATTTAGGAATATCTGTTATATCTTCAATTTTTGATATTTTGTTTTCTGTCAAGCAATAAATTTTTTGTTCTAAGTAATCTGCATACTTCGTTAATTTTAAATCTGCTATATATCTAGGAAAATCCTTTCTAAAATGTTTCATGATTCTTTTAATTCTTTCTTCACCAGATATGCCTTCTAAAATTAGAGAATAATTGTTTTCTAATTCGTATCCGAATTCTTGATAAATACTTTCAAGTATTTCTAATAAATTTTTATTTAAACTTTGATAATAAGAGACCATTTCCGTGATAAGCATGGAGGCAATTACCCCATCTTTATCGCGAACAAATTCACCCATAACATATCCTATACTTTCTTCAAACCCAAATAAAAATTCATATTTACCTTCTTCTTCAAGTTCATTTTGTTTACCGCATATATTTTTAAAACCGGTTAAAGTTTCAAACACAGTTACGCCATATTTCTGAGCAATTCTCGTAGCAAGGTCTCCTGTAACTATCGATTTAATTATAGCATAGTTATTTTTTAACATGCCCTTTTCTTTCATACTCTCGAGAATATAGTTTACTAAAAGCGCACCGGTTTTATTTCCAGATAACATTATATAGTTGTTATTTCTATCTAAAACTTCCATAGAAGCTCTATCACAATCGGGATCTGTCGCTATTAGAAGATGAGCATTTTTTTCTGCACCAAGTTTTTTTGCTAATTCAAAAGCAACTTCATACTCGGGATTTGGGTTTGGGACGCTTCTAAAATCAGGATCTGGATGTTCTTGTTCTTTAACGATAAAAACATTTTCAAATCCTCTATCTTTAAGAATACGTCTAACAAAATAATTGCCTGTTCCATTCAAGGGAGTATAAACTATACGAATATTTTTATCTATTTCTTCATCTCTCAAAGCCAACCCTTTTACTCGTCTTATATATTCTTCATCAACTTCTTTCGAAATATATTGTATTAATCCTTTGTTCAGAGCTTTTTCTTCACTTATTTTCTTAATCTTTCCGAAATCATATCCAATTTTTTCTATTTTTTTGACAATTCCCTCTGCAATATCGTCTTGAATTTGTGAACCTTTATCCCAATACACTTTATAACCGTTATATTCTTTTGGGTTGTGACTAGCAGTAATAACGATGCCAGCTGTAGTTTTTAAAAATCTTACAGCAAAGGATAACACAGGAGTAGGTCTGATATCGTCAAATAAATATGTTTTTATTCCATTAGCTGCAAGAATTAAAGATGAAAGTTTAGCAAATTCTTTCGACATATGTCTTACATCATAAGCAATAGCCACTCCCATTTTACATCTTTCTTCTCCTAGATCTTTTATGTAATCGGCTAGAGCCTGAGTGGTTCTTCCTACTGTATATATATTCATCATATTTGTTCCTATACCAATCTTACCTCTTAATCCAGCGGTTCCAAATTCAAGGTCTTTATAAAATCTTTCCTTAATCTCATCTATATCGTTTTTTATTGCTTCCAATTCAATTTTGTCAGCTTCTTTAATATAGGGACTCTCTAACCATGTTTTATATACACCAAGATAATCTCTCAATTTATTTTATCCTCCTTAAAAGAGCATTTTGTTATTTACTTATTAGAACTAAGGAACTTCTAGATTTAACTAGATAAGAGCTTTTTGTCAACAGGGCAGGTTCATCGAGAAAATCGTTAGGAAAATCTTGTGATGTATCAATTACTCTGTACCATCTTTTATCCTTAAGTAATTGAGGAATAGTAAAAGTTAAATCGTTTATCCAACTGTTTAAAGCAACATAAATATCATTGTCTTTTTCTTCACAACCCAAGATGACATCTTCCCCATCAATCATAAAAGCTAAACTATGTGAAAAATAACTAAAATCAGGGTGATAAGGCTTAACTCCATGCCATGTAATATCTGCGATTCCATTTCCATCTAAGTCAGTTCCAGTAAAGAATCTGTCTCTTCTTAAAGCAGGGTGTTGCTTTCTAAATTCAATAAGTTTTTTTACAAAAACAAAAATATCATTAAACTGATCCTTTCTCAACCAGTCAACCCACGCAATATAATTATCTTGACAATAAGCATTATTATTCCCATATTGAGTCCTGCAAAATTCATCTCCCATTAAAATCATAGGGATTCCTTGAGATACCATTAAAATAGTAAAAAAATTCTTAATTTGTTTTTTCCTTAAAGAATTAATTTCGGGAATATCAGTTTCTCCTTCGACTCCATAATTATAACTGTAATTTTCATTCATTCCATCTTGATTATTTTCACCATTAACTTCATTATGCTTTGTATTGTAAGACACTAGGTCCCACATTGTAAAGCCGTCATGAGACGTTATTAGATTTACACTGTGGTAAGGTTTTCTTCCTCTTTTTTCGAAGAGATCCGGACTTCCAGCAATTCTAGTGGCAAGGTCAGCAACAGTGCCTTTATCTCCTCTTACAAACTTTCTTACAGTATCCCTGTACTTTCCATTCCATTCTGCCCATCCAGTTGGAAAATCACCTACATAATAACCTCCAGCTGCATCCCAACCTTCAGCAATTAATTTAGTACCTGCCAATAAAGGATCATCTGCGATATCTTTTAACAAAGAAAGATCACCAATCCAGTTCCCTTTTGCATCTCTACCTAAAATAGAAGCTAAATCAAATCTGAATCCGTCGACATGCATTTCAGAAACCCAAAATCTCAAACTTTCGATTATCATTTCTTTAACAACATAGTGACTGGAATTAATGGTATTGCCTGTACCTGAAAAATTTTCATAATATCTTTTATCGTCTTTGAGCATGTAATAAACTGAATTTTCTAAACCTTTAAAGTTGAGTGTTGGTCCTAATTCATTTCCTTCAGCGGTATGATTATATACAACATCTAAGATAACTTCTATACCGTTCTTATGTAGTTCTTTGACGAGGTCTTGAAATTGAATAACTTCATCCCCAATTTTTAAGCCATATCTATAATTATTTGTAACAGAGAAGAAATTTATAGGATTATACCCCCATACATTTTTAAGTCTTTCTCCTGTTATAGGGTTTACATTTATATTATCTTTCATACTAAAGGCAAAGATAGGCATTAGCTCAACGGCATTTATCCCAAGTTCTTTTAGATACTCAATCTTTTCAACTACACCACGAAAAGTTCCACGATGATTAACCTGGGAATTTGGATTTATAGTAAATAATCTAACATGCATTTCGTATATGATTAAATCATTCAAGGGATGCCGTGGATGTTCATCATCTTCCCAATTATAAGTGCCAGTATCCCAAATTATAGACTTACAATTAGATTTAGCAGAATCTAAGACAGAAAAGCTTAGATCTTCTTCAGGACTATTTTTATCATACCCATAAATCAAATCATCGAAAGGATCATATTCTCCAGACAACACTCGTGCATACGGATCTAATAACAGTTTATTCTTATTAAATCTAAAACCAACTTTAGGTACATATGGTCCATCTATTCGCCAACCATACACGGTACCTTGACGTAAACCTTCAATAAAAACGTGCCAAATATCTCCAGTTCTATTAATCTTCTTGTCTAATTTGTAGCTAAAGGAAGGTCTGTCATCATAATAATTATCGTATATCTCGATTACAACAGACGAACCGTTTCTAGTATATACACCAAAATTTGCCCCTTCCTTGCTGAGAGTTACCCCTAATATTGGTTTACCATTTGAAACTTTGAATTTCATTGATTTATTCTCCATAATATACACCTACTAAATATTAATTGAAAAAAATTTGTTACAACCAAATAAAATATAATATGAACAAGATACATAACAGATAAACCAACCAATGAACTTCTTTACCCTTTCCAGTAAATAATTTCAAAATTGGATAAGTTATGAAACCAAGTGCAATACCGTTTGAAACGGAATATGTTAAAGGCATTGAAATCATTGCAACGAATGCAGGAATTACTTCAGTAAAATCATCCCATTGTATTTTAACGATGTTTGATAACATCATTACTCCAACAATAATTAATGCTGGTGCAGTAGCAGCCGAAGGAACAATTGCAATAATAGGTTGGAAAAACAAAGAAAGAAAAAATAAAATTGAAACCACTATACCCGTTAAACCTGTCCTACCTCCAACTGATACCCCTGCGGCAGACTCAACATATGTAGTTACAGTACTAGTTCCAAAAAGAGCGCCCCCTGTTGTTGCTATGGCATCAGCAAGCAGAGCCTTATCAGCTTTAGGAAGTGTTCCATCTTCTTTTAAGTAACCTGCTTGTTGGCTAACACCAATTAAAGTTCCAGCTGTATCAAAAATGTCAACGAACAAGAAAGATATCATTACACCGAGCATATCGAAGCTAAAAGCAGATCGTAAATCTAGTTTAAAAAGAACTTGTGACCAATCAGACAGTTTAGGAATAGCTATAAAACCTTTCGGAATCGGAGTAACACCATTGAACAGACCAAGAATAGTTGATATTATGATTCCTAACAAAAGTGCTCCTTTTATTTTTAGAGAATATAAAATTCCAGTAATTATTAGTCCTAAAAGAGCAATTAGAGCGGGGCCTGAAAATAAATGACCCATTCTTACTAATGTAGAAGGATCGGCTACTACTATTTTTGCGTTTTGTAAACCTATAAAGGCTATAAACAAACCTATACCAGCACTAATAGCGGTTTTTAAAGACATAGGTATAGAATTTACCAAAGCTTCTCTCACAGGTGTTAGACTTAAAATAATAAAAATAAGGCCTTCAATAAACACCAACCCTAAAGCTGCTCTCCAACTAACTCCTAATCCAATAACAACAGAATATGCAAAAAATGCGTTTAGCCCCATTCCAGGAGCCAGAGCAAACGGGTAGTTTGTTAAGAAAGCCATTGCTAAAGTTCCTAAAATTGAAGCAACAATCGTAGCTATAAATACTCCATTGTAAGGCATTCCTGCATCGCTCAAAATTGAAGGGTTAACAAAAATAATATAGGCCATAGTCATAAAAGTTGTGATTCCTGCTAATACTTCTGTTTTGACGTCCGTGTTGTTTTCTTTAAGTTTGAACAATCTTTCTAAAATGTTTTCTTTTTTATTACTACTCATTTGACCCCTCCTATTAGTATTATTTGAAGTTAAGATTGATAGTTAGTTATATTTTATCATTTTTTTTTGTTTTTTTGTATGAAAATAAAAAGATATCGTTCAAGTATTATGTATATAATATTTTCATGTATTGTATGCTATAATTTATTTAATCAAATATGCTATTAACTAATCTTTGCGAAAAAACTTTTTTACATCTGTATACAAAAAAGAAATTAACAAATAATGAGAATTAAAAAGAGGAGGGGGCGTATGTTTATTTTCAAATTTTTTAAGAAAAAAGAACCTAAAACTAAATCAGAAAGCAACAAAGTATTTTATA
>NZ_DAOPSE010000010.1:0-51352 GCF_035349255.1 Defluviitoga sp.
CCGTTACAGATTTTACAACTTGAGGACCAGTTATAAACATTTGAGAAGTTTTATCTACCATGATGATAAAATCTGTCAACGCGGGAGAATAGACAGCTCCCCCGGCACACGGTCCTGCAATAATAGTTATTTGTGGGATCACCCCAGAAGCAAGGGTGTTTCTATAAAATATTCCTCCATAACCATAAAGGGCATCGACAGCTTCTTGGATCCTAGCACCCCCGGAATCGTTTATCCCAATGATAGGGATTCCATACTTTAATGCATGATCTTGCAGTTTCATAATCTTCTTGGCATGCATCTCTCCTAAGGAACCGCCTTGAACTGTAAAATCTTGTGAAAAAACAGCAACTTTTTTACCATCAATTTCTCCAAATCCAGTAACAACTCCATCATAAGGAAAGTCCTTTTGATCTAATCCAAAATAAGTACATCTATGTTTAACGAAAATATCTATTTCTTCAAAAGTTCCTTCATCTACAAGAAGATTAATTCTTTCTCGAGCTGTTAACTTACCTTGTTTGTGTTGTCTGTCTATTCTTTCCTTCCCACCTGCAAGATAAAGATTTTCTTTTCTCTTTTTGTAATCTTCTATTTTTCTCTGCATTTCTTCGTCCGGCATTAATTTTCCTCCCCTATTCATAGAATTAGACATTTTCTAAAGAGTTATGTTCTATAATTCTCACTTATTCTTTTTTCCACAAATTCTGTTAATATTCCGTGCACAGATTTAGGATGTAGGAAAAAAACTAAATCGCCTCCTGCACCAATTTCCGGCTCATCAGATAAAGTTTTGTAGCCTAACTCCTTCGACTTATTCAAAAAATAATTTATATTTAGTACTTGATATGCAATATGATGAATTCCTTCTCCCCTTTTTTCTAAAAATTTGGAAATTTCAGAATCATTTCTTACAGGTTCCATCAATTCAATTCTAACATCGTTTAGGTACAAAAATGTTACTTTTATTCCTCTATCTTCTAAAACTTCTTCGCCTCTTTTTTCTAGATTAAGAAGATCTTGATAGAATTTAAGAGCCTCTTCAGTTGATTTAACCGCTATACCTATATGATCGATTTTTACTTTCATTTTATTCACCCCCTATTTCTTTGCACAACAATTTTAAAACTTCATTCCTTAAAGTAAATATGTCTGAATCTTCAGTTGAAAGATTAATTAATATATTTTCTATTACATTTATAAAAAAATTTTTAACTCGAATTTTTTTCCTAATTTCATTTTTGACTGCATTATCTTTTGGTTCTTTTTGTTGTAACTCGATCCAATTTTTTATTTTATCTATTCCTTTATTCTCAAGCGAACTTACACCAAACAATTTTTTTTGAATATTCTTTTCAGAATTCAAAAAATTTTCCATTTGCACTATAAACTTTTTAGAAGAAGGTAAATCAATTTTGTTTACTACATAACAATCGGCTATTTCCATTATTCCTGCTTTAAAAATTTGCACTTCATCGCCAGAATCTGGCGATAAAATTAAGATTACAAAATCACATGCATAAAAAATCTCTATTTCCGTTTGTCCTGCTCCCACGGTTTCAATGATTATCTTATCAAAACCAAAAGATTTCATAACTTCTATTATGTCGTATATTGAGTTACATAATCCACCACTAGCACCTCTACTTGCTAAACTTCTTATGTAAACGTTTGGGGATTTGGTAAGTTCAAACATCCTTATTCTGTCACCCAAAAAGGCACCACCAGAAAAAGGGCTACTTGGATCTATTAATATTATTCCTATTTTTTCGTCACTTTCCAAAAAAAGTTCAACAAATTTAGAAATAAAAGTGCTTTTTCCAACTCCTGGACTTCCCGTTATTCCTATGATATAGGAATTTTTTGGTGGTGAATCTGCTTGCAATTTCGAAATTATTTTCCACGAGTCAACGACATTATCTTCTATAAGTGAAATCATTTTAGCTAAAGCTGCTTTATCTCTAGCTTTAAACTTAGAAATTAGTCCTTCATACTTTTCTTGCCATTGCAATAGACTTCACCTTCTCTACTATTTCGTTAAGAGAAGTTCCAGGGGTGAAAACTTCAATTATCCCCATCTCTTTCAGTTCTGGAATATCTTTTTCTGGAATGATTCCTCCTAAAATAACGGGCATTTCTACTTCTCTCTCCTTTAAAAGAGAAATAATTTTTTTGCATAATATGTTATGAGCACCCGAGAGTATAGAGAGACCTATTAAATCAACATCTTCTTGTATAGCTGCTTCTACTATCTCTTCTGGAGTTCTTCTTATACCAGTGTATATAACTTCCATTCCTGCATCTCTCAAAGCTCGGGCTATTATTTTGGCTCCTCTATCATGACCATCAAGACCCGGTTTAGCAATCATAACTCTTATTTTTTTGTCCATTCTTAAAAGTCACCCTCCTTTCGATAAAAAACTAGACATTATAGGCTTTATGAGACTAAATTCTTTCAAAATTTAAAATCTTAGTTTTTTAAAAAATACCTTCTTTGCTCTATTTCTAACTGATTATTATTTTCTTTATTTGGTGATGCTTATGTAGAATGTCTCTGCCGTTTTTTTCAGAACTTATACTTAAAAAGTGTTGGAAGCCTTCGCCCTTGTACCCCACATAAATTAGAAATCTTATTTTTTATTACCACTTCATTCCTCTAATTCCCGCATTCCACAAAGTAGGAACAACAATTATAGCCTTGATGATTACTCAAAATCAGAAATTCTATTAGATTATTAAATTTTCTTTATACTCTCCATATATTTCTTTTAAAACTTTTGTTATTTCACCGATGGTGGCATATGACTCTACGCATTTGATAACGTAGGAAAATATGTTTACTTTTTCTATAGCAGCTTTCTTTAAGTTCTCAAGTGAATGATCAACCTCTTTTTGATTCCTTTTCTTTCTTAAAACTTTTAATTTTTCTTTTTGTTTTTCTTCAATTTCTTCATCTATTTTTAGAACTTCCAACTTTTCTTCTTTTTCAGATTTAAATTCGTTTACGCCGACTATTATCTCTTCTTTTTCTTCAATCCGTTTTTGAGTTTGATAAGCCGAATTCAAAATTTCTTGTTGAGGATAACCTATCTCTATTGCTTCCACCATGCCCCCCAATTCTTCGATCTTTTTTAAATACTCTTCCACCTGCTCCTCTATGTCTAAAGTCAACTTTTCAATAAAATAAGATCCTGCTAAAGGATCCACAGTATCGGTAATCCCTGTTTCGTGCGCAATTATTTGTTGGGTTCTTAAGGCTATTGTAACGGCCTGTTCTGTTGGAAGACTTAAAGCTTCATCAAATGAATTAGTATGGAGAGATTGAGCGCCTCCTAAAACTGCAGACAACGCTTGCAACGTTACTCTAACTATGTTGTTTAAAGGCTGTTGAGCGGTAAGTGTAGAGCCGGCAGTTTGAGCGTGAAACTTCAATTTCATAGCATTTTCATTACTTACACTAAATCTATTTTTCATAATTTTTGACCATATTCTTCGAGAAGCTCTAAATTTAGCAATTTCTTCTAAAAAGTTGTTATGAGAACTAAAGAAAAAGGAAAGATTCTTGCCAAATTCGTTCGGATCTAATCCCGCATCGATCGCTGCTTCAACGTAAGCTATCCCATCTGCCAATGTGAAAGCAACTTCTTGTACAGAGTTTGCTCCTGCTTCTCTAATGTGATATCCACTAATACTTATTAGATTAAATTTTGGAAGATTTTTACTTCCATAATCAAAAATGTCGACTATTATATCCATAGATTCTTTAGGCGGAAATATGTATGTCCCTCTTGCTATGTATTCTTTCAGTATATCATTTTGGATAGTACCTCTTAATTTGTCCAAAGGAACCCCTTGTTTTTTAGCTACAACGACAAGCATAGCCAAAAGAATAATCGCTGTTGAATTAATCGTCATAGAGACACTAACCCTATCAAGAGGTATACCGTTAAACAATATTTCCATATCCTCCAAAGAATCTACTGCTACGCCTACCTTACCAACTTCTCCTTCTGCTAAAGGATCATCTGAATCATAGCCTATTTGAGTAGGTAAATCAAAAGCTATGGAAAGGCCAGTTTGACCTTGCTCTAACAAATACTTATATCTTTCATTTGATTCTTCAGCAGTTCCAAATCCTGCATATTGCCTCATTGTCCATAACTTACCTCTGTACATAGTTGGTTGTACTCCTCTTGTAAAAGGATACTCACCAGGAAAACCTATGTCTTCTAAATAATCTAAGTTTTCTAAATCTTTGGGGGTATAAACAACATCAATATTTTTATCATATGTAGTTAAAAAGCTACTTTTTCTTTCAGGAAAACGTTGAATAGTTTTTTTTAACGTATTTTCTTCCCATTCTTCTTTTTTCATTTTAATCTTATCAAGTTCATTTTTATCAAACATCGATCATACCTCCCCGCATTTTTTGAAAAAAATTTCAATAAATATTCACTATTGCTATTTTACCTTATTACTTTTAATTTTACAAATAAAATAATCATTTTAACTCTCATCCGTAATTGTGCTATGATATAGTATAGGCGGTTTTTTCTCTGTAAGTAAAAGATTGGGGTGAAGAACATAAAGGTATATTTTGACAAAAATTTAAGAGTTCTTATTGAAAATTCCGATTATTCTCTAAAAGAAATCTCGACAAAATTAAAAATTCCTCTTTCAAGTTTAGAAAAGATTCTAGATGGAAAACTAGAAGATTTTTCTATTGTATCTTTAAAAGATATTGCAAATCGGCTTAGTCAATTATTAAATGAAGAAATAAATATAATTTATGAAGATGATGAAAATTCTAAACCTGAGCAGAAGACAAAAAATAAAAAGGGAAGATTTAAGATCGTTCTAATAATCTTTTTTATCGTTAACTTTGCATTTCTTTACTTTGTAATCAAAGATTTGACATTTTATAGAAATTTTTTATATAAAAATCTTTACACTATTACAATCTCCAATCATACTACCTCAGAGATAATAGTCAACGATACTTTGCTTGCACCAGAAAATACAATAAAAATAGAGCTTGCTCCTGGAGAAAGTATAAAGGTTAAAGGAAACAAAAACAATGGAAATATTGTTATCACAACTTTGAATGCTGTTTATAACGTGAATCTTGAAAATTTCGAGGTGATTTTATCAAATGGGAAATCCTAAACCTCCTGATTTTGTAAATTTTATGGCACATGTTTTTACCGCTGGAGATTCAGAACTATGGTTATACAACATGGGATTAAAAGAACTTTTAGAAGAAAATTTTGGCCCAATTGATTACGTTTCTCCGGTTCTTGATTTTCAAAAATTTACATACTATTACAATGAAGAAATGGGAAAGAATGTTTTGATCGAGGCAAGATTGATAAGTTTTGAATATTTAAGTTCTCCTGCTTTTTTACCTGACGCAAAATTAATTACAAATGAGATCGAAAGGAAGTTTTCCGTTGATAATAAAAGAAAAGTGAATGTAGACATTGGATACATTCATCATACTCAATTTGTTTTGGCAAGTACAAAACATTGGGGTAACAGAATATATATAGGAAAAAATATTTACGCTGAAATAACTTTAATGTTCAACTTTGGTAAATGGGAACCTTTAGAATATACTTATGCTAATTTTAGAGATCCTACCTATCTCAAGGAATTAGAAATCATAAGAAATAATTACTTGAAAAAAAGGAAAAAGATCAGTTTTGAATAAATAAGATTCTTATATTCACTATTCTAACATACGGACGGTGAACAAATAAATGTCTTTAGGTGGCTGGTTAAGCTTAATATATCTTGTTATATTCTTGATTTTGTCCCATTATGCCCCTTATATCACGGGTGCGTTGATACTAGGATTTTTTTTATCTTTGTTAATAAATGTTCCTACCAACCTCTTTTCAAAAATAATGAACAATAAGGTAGCTTCAGTTTTATCACATTTGTTAGTTCTAGGGGCATTTTTTTATGCAGCTATTTTATTTTTTCCTGTCGTGATAAGTGAAGGTAAAAAATTATTTTCAGTTCTTTCGGCCTTTGCACTTCCAAAGGGTGATCAAATTACTAACGTACCTGAATGGGTCTTAGATTTAATGAACGAACTTTCAAAAAATATTTCTAATATTGGCTTTAACTTAATAAACAAGTTAATTTCGATAACTCCCTCCTTATTTATGTCTTTAATAGTGCTTATAGTAACAACAGTCGCTATAGGATCTTTGAAATCTTTGATGAGAGACAATTTGTGGAAACTTTATCCTGTAAACGAAAGAAACAAAGGGGTAAAATTCTTAAAATCCTTCTATGGTGAGGTTGAAAGATTTATACATGGTAGATTTTTATCTGCAACTATTGTAGGGTTTGTTATAGGATTAGCAACGTATATTGTGGGTATTCCAAATTCTTTGTTCATTGGGATAGTTGCGTGGATTGGAGACTTTATACCTTACTTAGGTTCTATTGCTGCCGGTATACTTTTATGTATAGTAGGTTTAACAGAAAAAGGACTAACCGGATTAATAGCAGGTTTAGCTATTGCTTTAATAAGTAACCAATTAGAAATGTGGTTTTTATACCCAAAAATCCAAAGCAAAATATTAGATTTACACTGGTTTATAATCCTCATATCATCTTTCTTATTTGGAGAATTATTTGGTTTTATCGGGGTTCTTGTTGCTCTTCCAATTGTAATTTACGTTATTAACTTTTGGGAATACTGGGTTTTGAGAATAAAATAAAAAATCGGGGTGTCTTTTATGAAAAAAATTACTCTTTTTCTATTCTTATTTTCAATTTGTATAATCGGATTTGCCTCTGCAAAATTACTAAGCAAAAGCGATCCAGAGTATTATTTTGAAGCTTTGGGTGACGTCAATTTGAAATATCCTATTTATTATGAATCTGAAAAAATCCCAAAGGAGTTTCAAAATTATATCCATACCTCTATTGATCTAAAGTACGAAAAGAGGAATATAGATTACTTTAACCTTGAAAGAGGGTGGTATAGACCTTCCGCTTTACCTGACACTCTTTTCAGAGATTTTGTCCTTGAAAATGGAAATTTGTTCAATTTTGGTTTTAAAACTTATTACGGAGATGATTTTTTCGCCCAATTTATTGCTGATTTTAGGCTTGGTGACACAACATATTTTCAATATGGGAATTACAACATTTTTAATCTTCCTAGAATAGATTACATATCATTAGATTTTCCTACATTTTCATATTTATCTTACAGAAAAGACAAATTCGACTTTTTAATTGGTCGCATACCTCTTTCTTACGGACCTATGAAGTATAATCTAGTTTTATCAGATAATTCTCCATATTATGATACAATGAATATATGTTTTAATATTTCAGACAATCTTAATTATGATTTTGCAATATTATCTATGGTTCCTCAACTTTCGAAGAATGAACAAGAAAAAATGGAAGGAGAATATGTTGCTTCTAGAAACGCTTTTTACAACGGAATCAATTATAAATTAAACGAAAATCTTTTTATAGGCTTTAGTTCCTTAAATCAAGTTGCAGGTAAATTACCTAATCCTATAAATGTATTTATTAAGTCAGATGTCGGTATATATGGAGGCTATCTTAAAATAATTCCCTTTTATGGCATAAGTTTTGACGGAGAGTACGCGCTGAATTATGAGACTTTAAGTAACGGATATGGATTAGGTGTTTCAAAAATTTTTGAAGGCAAGTCGTCTAAATTTAAACTATGTTATGAAAGATATTGGATTGAAGATAATTTTTTTTCTAGTGAAATACCGTACCATAATTTATATTACAGGACTATTGCTTTGTCTAATGAACCGGGTTCCCGCATCTTTTTTGATTATCCTTTTGGATTTAAATATGGAGAAAATTCTAAAATTGGAAGTCTCGAATTAATTTTAGCTTTTAAAAACGCTTGTTTTAGTTATATTTGGGATCATGGAACTAATTCTTTTGGTAAAGTTAATTATAGAGATTTTTCAATTCTTTACAATACAAAAATAGGGAAATTTGGTTTTGACTGGAAATTTCTTAAAAATGGTGAAAATGAATTTGAAACTTTTAACCTTAAATATCTTTTAGAGGTGAATATAAAATTACCAAGATGAGAAAAATTGAGTTACTTTCGCCTGCTGGTGATTTAGAAAAATTAGAGACCGTGTTCCATTATGGCGCAGATGCTGCTTACATCGGAGGTAAATTTCTTAATCTGCGTGCTTTTTCTAAAAACTTTGACAATGAAGAAATAGAAAAAGCTGTTACCCTAGCACATAAATTGAACAAAAAAATTTTTGTTACTCTCAACGCTATTCCACACAATCCCTAATTAGAAACTTTACCAGAATATATCAGATACTTAGAAAGTATTGAGGTAGACTCCGTTATAGTTTCTGATCTAGGAGTTTTTAACCTAGTAAAAAAATACTCCAATATACCTATAACGATTAGTACTCAGGCAAATAATACTAATTGGGCTAGTGTTAAAATGTGGGAAGATCTTGGTGCTAAGCGAGTTATCCTTGCTCGAGAATTGTCTTTGAAAGAAATAAGTGAAATAAGACAAAAAGTCCCCGAAATTGAATTGGAAGTTTTTATTCATGGTGCTATGTGCATTTCTATATCAGGAAGATGTCTTCTTAGTAATTATTTAACAGGGAGAGATGCCAATAGAGGTAAATGTACTCAACCTTGTCGATGGAAATATTATCTCATGGAAGAAAAAAGACCTGGTGAATATTTCCAGGTTTTCGAAGACGAATGGGGTAGTTACATAATGAATTCAAAGGACCTTTGTACAGTGGAATTCCTTGATAAAATAATTGAAACAGGGGTAGATTCTCTTAAAATTGAAGGTAGAATGAAAAGTAGTTATTATGCAGGTATTACCACTAAAGTCTACAGAGAAGCTATTGATAGTTATTTGGAAGGAACATATAACGACGATAAAATCAAAGAATGGAAAGACGAACTGGAAAATGTTAGCCACAGGCAGTACACTTCAGGATTTTATCTTAATAAGCCTAAGAGTAATTCGCAAAATTATGAAACTTCTTCTTATATTAGAAGATATAATTTTATTGGAATCGTAAAAGATAAAATCTCAGAAAATTCATACGAAGTTGATGTAAAGAATAAGATTAAAACTGGAGAAAAAATAGAAGTAATAAGATCTAAAATGGAAAATATAAATTTATTATTAAGTGAAATAATTAACTATGAAAGTAACGAAATTATAGAACAAGCAAATCCTAATCAAAGAATTATTTTAAAATTAGATAGTTCTGTTCAAATCGGAGATTTGATAAGATCTTTAAGAACGGATGTTACTGCGACCTAAGTTTTAGTTCGCTTTTTTAATCTAAGTCATTTAAAAAACTCCTGAGATGTTTATCATATTTCTTACTGGCTTTTGAAATGAATAATTTTTAAAAATAAGATTTTGAATTTAAAGTGGGTGCAGGTCGGAGTCTTTTTCCTTTTTTCGGAAAAAATAAAGAATTAGTTAAAGAAATAGACGATAGGTCAAGATTGGAATTGTGGCGGTATTCTATAAAGGATACAAATCTAAAATGTTGATAAAACTTAGCTTTAAGAACTTCTAAAGTGAGTAATATTTCTAAAAAGGAGGTTAAAAGTTTATGATAGAAATAATAGAGCTTACAAAAATTTTTTCAGAAAAAATTATAGCTGTAGATAATATTAATCTCCAAATAAAAGAAGGTAAGGTCGTTGGTTTTCTAGGTCCCAACGGAGCTGGAAAAACAACGACAATAAATATGATAGTGGGGTTATGTAAACCAACAGCAGGTAAAATATTAATAGATGGAATGGATATTAGAGAAGAACCAGAAAAAGTCAAGAAAATTATCGGTTTTGTACCAGATGACCCTTTGTTATTTGAAAAAATTACTGGCATTTCCTATTTAAATTTCATCTGTGATGTTTTTGAGGTATCTATAGAAGAAAGAAGAAAAAGAGGAGGTTGGTTATTACAAGCTTTTAAACTTCTTGACGCTATAAAAGATCCTATATCAACATATTCTCATGGTATGAGGCAAAAATTAGCTCTAATTTCCGCTTTAATACATAATCCTAAAATATTGATTTTAGATGAACCAATAGTTGGGTTAGATCCAGAATCAGCCTCTATATTAAAAAAGATCATGAAAAGACACGCTTCAAAGGGGAATGTAGTTTTTTTTACCACTCATATTATGGAAATAGCAGAAAAAATATGTGATGAAATAGCTATAATAGACAAAGGAAAAATCATCTTTCAAGGAACTATCAATGAACTCCGAAAAATAAAAGGAGATAAGAGCCTAGAACAATTATTTCTAGAGGTGACGAAAAGTGAAAATGAAAAAATGGATTTCTCTTTCCTTGATTGAGCTTGATCAGCATTATAAAATATCAAAGAATAGATACCTATTAAAGCATACTAAAGATGAAACTATTCCCTTTTTTGCCTTATTAGCCGTTCTTGCTACTTTAATAATAATTTATTTTCCTTTTTATTTAGACTTTATAAAAGTTAACTTAGAATTTTACACTTTAAAAGGTACAGAATCACTATTTATAGCAGAGTTTGTCATGATAACTGGATTTATAGGCTTTTTCTTAGGGGCATTCGTACTAATAGGCGAATTCTTTCTCAAAAAAGATATGAAGCTTCTTATAACTTTACCTTTGAAACCATATGAGGTTATTTTAGGAAAGTTGTCTGTTGTTTTATGTGATCAGATGATAATTTCTCTTATTTTCTTGTTGCCTGCTTTAATTTATTTCGGCATTTACAATCATTTATCGGTTGGATATTATTTTTCTATGGCTTTGGTAATATTATTTTCACAGATTTTTCCAGTACTGCTTGTATTAGTTTTCATTCTACCAATTTCCCATTTGTTCAAAAAATTTAAAAACAAAGAACTTATTCTTTATATTATAACTTCTCTCCTTATGGTTTTAGCTTTAATATATATCTTTTCATCCAATGATATTTTTTTCGTTGTTACAAAAAATCCTCAAAACATGCCTGACATTTATATTAATCCCAGAAGTATTTTTTCACGGTTAACTTGGGTTTATCCTCCCGCATTTTTAGCAGCTAAATCGCTAATAAATACTGGAATATATAGATTTTCATGGACTTTAGGTTTTATAGGTTTTCATATTATACTTCTAATTCTAAGTTTATATATCGGTGAAAAATTATATTATTCAACATATGTAAACTTTCTAGAAACTTCTACCTCAGCCAAGAAAGAAGAAGAAAAAAATATTGATTTACTTTTTAATAAGGTCTTATCCCCAAACAAAGCACTTTTGAAAAGAGAATGGTTATACTTTTTAAAAACTCCTTCTTTTTCAGTCAATGGCTTTACTAACGTATTAATATTTCCGGGTTTATGCGTGCTTCTAGCCATCATAGACGCTGGAATTGGAATTAATTTGCAAAGGGAAATAAAGGGACCTCTTTTAGGTATGAAAATGTATTGGGTGGTTATCATTTCTTCTTTAGCAGGTTCACTAAGTGGTCTATCTTATTCTTGTTTTTCAAGGGAAGGTAAATTCATCAAAGAATTGAAGATTCTACCAATAACTAGTTCACAAATTTTAAGAACCAAATTTATCCACATAATGCAACTCAGTAGCATTGGTATTGTATCAGGAGCTTTAATTGGATATCTTTTGTTTAAGCTCAACTTTCCAGAATTTGTCAATGTCCTAATTTTTTCAGTAATTATAAGCATTTTCTTTAATCTACTTCAAATGTTGATAGATGCCTTTAAACCGTTCTTTGATTGGGATAACCCTCAAAAAGCGATGAAGCAGAACGCAAACGGTTTATTTTCAATATTAGTTATTTTCGGAATTCTAATACTTCTTGGTTTCTTATTTTATTTCTTATCTAACTATACGGATCAATATTATGTTCTAATTTTATTTAGTTGCGTTTTCGCAGTATTTGACTTATTATTATGGCAGATCTTAAAAACTCGAACGACCAACCTTTTGAATGAAGACTAAATCCCAAAATTAAAAAGGGCTGTTACCAAAAAAACTATTATAAATGATATTATAGCTGTTAAACTTACAATACTACTTGCCAACTCAGAATCATAGTTATTCTTTATTGAATAAACTATAATCATCATAGCTGTTGGAAGCAATGGAGATATGAAAAGAGACATTCTTTCTAGCTGGTTTCTAACGGGAATCAACAGGGTTATTAAGGAAATACAAAATCCTATTAAATATTTGGCCCCAACAGAAATTGTTAAAAGTTTACTATGTTTTTTAATCGTAGAAAGGTCTAGATAGAATCCCACTAAAAACATTATTAAGAAATTATTTGCTTCCTTGATTACTCTTATAGGAGAGATTACCAAATCTGGCAAAGTAAACCCTGTTATACTAAAAATTAAACCTATTATCAGCGCAATAAAAGGAGGAAATTTTAACAAATCTAATATTTTAAATCCTCCTTTTTTACCTTCTGCAACTGACTTTCCTATTCCATACAGCACTATACTATTTCCAAGGTCATACAATGCAAAATAAGTAATAGAGTTTAAACCCCACAGCATTTCAGCCAATGGATACATAAAAAGTCCTATATTTAGCCCACAAAAAGATAATAATATAACAGTACTTACATCTTCATCTTCTATATCTAAAAATTTTACTAATAAGTTACCTCCGAAAAAAGTCAATAAACAACCTAAAAAACCTATCAAAATGAAATATAAATCGGATATTAACACTCTAGATGAACTAATACCAATAAAAACCGTCATAGGAAGGGTAAAATTAACAATTAATGTTGACAATATTTCCCCTGTGTTTTTTGGAAAAAACCTTTTAGATAGATATCCTAAGGCAACAATTACCACAAAATTGATAAGGGCAGCCATTTTTGCACCTCTAGGAATAATTATTATTTTAAGACATTAAGTAATTATTTTAATTATAACATTATCACTTCGAAAACAATTGGCTAAAACATTATTTTTATTGTGTTGTCACAAAAATATTTAAAATGATTTTGGTAAAAATTTTCATTATTTTTAACATATTTTATGTACAATTACAATAACTTCTTAAGTTCCTATTTAGAAATTTTGAAAACTCAGTAATTTTAAAAATTCCATTAATCAGCTTATGTTGAATTTATCTCTCTTTTAAACTTTCTAAAAAAGTAATTAATTTTTTGGAGAACATTTTGGAATTTAAAGGGGGTTACAAGGCTACACCCTAACCATCCTTCTTGAGATAAGAACCAAAACTAGTGTAATTTTGGAGGTATTATAACTTTTGGTTAAAAACTTAGAGGAAACTATTAAAAATATGAAAGATGAAATTAAACAAATTGTTGGAAATCAACCACTATATATAGCTTTTTCTGGTGGAATGGATAGCACAGTTGTTGCCCTACTTGCAAAAGATGCTTTACCTAATGATCAAATAACTTTGGTAAATGTATGTTTTGGGGCTTATTCTTATTCTAAAGCAATTGAAGCTGTTTTACTTTTATCTAAACAACTTGATTTAAAACTAAATTTTATAAGCAGCAACCATGAACAAGAAGTTATAATGTACCATGGTCCAAATTGTAATCAATGTACAAGAAAAGTAAAAATTGGCAAAGTAAAAGAATTCTCACATAAAGGTGTTGTGGCTTCCGGCGCCAATAAATCTGATTCTTGGGGAAAAACAGGCATAAAATTTATGGATGGAATTTATGCTCCTTTGGTAGATTTAGATAAAGGTGAAATTGAGCAAATATTAGAATATTATAATTTTACCATTCCTAAAATAGGCGAAAACAGTACTAGGGAAGGATGCAAGTTTAAGCATCTTTTGAAAATGGCTGTTAATCCCGAATATCACTCGCGGGCCGCCGTGGTAGCCAATGAAGTGTTACTTGACATTTTAGATTATTATGAAGTTAGACGAGAAATAGCTAATGTAAAAATAATAGGACCCCTTTCAGAGAATGTAGCTTTAATAAACATAAAGCCTTTGCCAGAGAATAAAATAGTTAAAGAAATTATCAAAATTTTGGAAAAAGAAAAAAGCATAGATAAGATCGATGTCGTCGATGGACCTTTGAAACTCAAGATTTTAGCAAATCCGGGTATTTTTAACAATGAAGTTTCAAAATATTGGGTATTAAATGGTAGATTAGCTCCAGAGTTTGCTATGCCTATAACGGCTGAGTGGAAAAAAAGCTCAAACAAAAAATTGTGGACTTTCTCGGTATACGATTATGAAAAAATCTAAAATATAGGAATTTAGATTGTCTTACATAAAAAGCCTCTTCTTGGATAACTGAAGAAGAGGCTCTTATATTTTTGGTCGGGACGACTGGATTTGAACCAGCGACCTTTGGTTCCCGAAACCAACGCGCTCCCCACTGCGCTACGCCCCGAATGTCAAAAATCTGGTATTTCTTATTTATATTTTATCATATTTTTGGTGTTTTTTAGATTTATTTTTTAAATAATAGTATAATTAGTGTAATTAAAAGAGTTATGACAGAACTTGTAATTAATCTTTCTTTTTATTTTAAGAAAAACCAAACATAGAAAAATTATCTTCAAAAAGGAGTGATTTTATGAGTATGAAAGAATCTTTTTCTCAAGCGCAAAAATGGATGGCAGAATTTTCACAAAAAAGTCCGGATAAAATGCGAGCGTTTCAGGAAATGGCAGAAACGATTGAAAAAGAAGAAGGAGAATCTTTAAACAAAAAAACCAAAGAACTTATAGCAGTAGCATTGTCTATCGCACGAGATTGTGAATGGTGTATAGCTTTTCACGTTAAAGATGCCTTAAACGCTGGTGCAACAGAAGAAGAGATATTAGAAGCTGCTTGGATGGCCATTCTAATGGGCGGGGGACCTGCTTTAATGCATGCTGGCTTGGTTTTAGACGCCCTAAAAGAGTTTAGGGGGTAATTAAATGTACAACACAGTCATTATTGGGGCCGGTCCTGGAGGTTACGTTTCAGCAATTAGATTGTCTCAATTAGGAAAAAAAGTTGCGATAATTGAAAAGGAGCATGTTGGTGGTACATGTGCTAATAAAGGATGTGTCCCCACTAAAGCATTACTATCGTCAGCTCATTTATATGATGAAATAATTTCTAAGTCCAATAAATTTGGAATAAATGTAAATTCTGTTGCTTATGATATAAACAAAATAGATGATTTTTTAACAGCAATAGTTTCTCAAACAAGAAAAGGAATTGAATTTTTATTTAAGAAAAATAACATAGAATTTATAAAAGCTACCGCAGAAATAGTTGATAAAAATCATGTTCAAGCTGACAATATTATTCTAGAAACTGAAAATATAATCTTAGCGCATGGATCAGAACCTGCTATATTTCCTCCATTTAATAAAATAGATGGAATTTGGACCAGCGATGATTTTTTCACGAACTTAAAAGATCTTTCTGATCCCATTTTAATAGTGGGAGGAGGAGTAATTGGAATAGAGTTTGCAACCTTTTTGGCTAGTTTGGGAAAAAAAATATATATTGTAGAACTTATGGATCATATATTACCTAGTGAAGATTTAGATGTTGTCCAAGAAATAAAAAGAAATCTTTTGCGAAAAGGAGTAGAAATTTACGAAAAACACAGGGTCATGGAAATTACAAGAAACGATGAAATTTATGTTTCAAAGATAGAAGGAAATGGTAATGTCACAGAAATAAAAAGTAGCAAAATTCTATTAGCTGTTGGGAGAAAACCAGTGATTCCAGATGATGTTAAAAAGTTGGGTGTAGAGATAAACAAAGGTGTAAAAACTGATCTTAATATGAAAACAAATATTGAAAATATTTACGCAGTAGGAGATATTCGAGCAGATATAATGTTAGCTCATGTTGCAATGTACGAAGGAATCGTTGCCGCTCATAATATAGCTGGCGAAGATAAGAAAATGGATTACAGCACGGTTCCTAACGTCATTTTCTCTAATCCTGAAATTGCAACTGTAGGCATAAAAGAAAAAGATGCCAATCCTGAAGAAGTAATTGTTTCTAAGTTTCCAATTTCAGCCAATGCAAGAGCCAAAACTATGAATGAAAAAAACGGTTTCGCCAAAGTCTTAGTAGATAAAAGTTCTAAAAAAATAATAGGTCTTTCCGTAGTTTCTCCAAACGCTACAGATATGATCATGGAAGGTGTTTTGGCTGTCAAATATGGGTTGTCTACAAACCATCTCATGGACGCCATTCATCCTCACCCTACCTTAACTGAAATAATACTTGGATCAATCGAAGGAGCCGAAGGAAAAGCTATTCACATATAAACTAAAGTTAATCCCACCAAAAAGGTGGGATTAATTGTTCAGTCTAATAATTACTATTAAGAATTGAGTATATTTTCTATTTCTTGCATTACATCATCTGTTAATTTTTCTTTAATTTCTATTGCTTTTACATTTTCCTCTACCTGCTCTGGTTTACTCGCTCCTGTTATAACTGTACTTACATGTGGATTTTTAAGTATCCAAGCAATAGCCAACTGAGCCATAGTGGCTCCAAGATCATTCGCAATTTTTGTCAGCCTTTTTACCTTTTCTATATTTTCCTGAGAAAGCAATCCTCCTTTTTCTAAATCTTCTCTTAAACCTTCAAATTTTGCTAATCTGCTATCTTCAGGAATTCCTTCATTATATTTACCTGTTAAGAGTCCACTCGCCAAAGGACTATAAGTTGTTAGCCCTAACCCATACTTTTCATAAAGAGGTGCGAATTCTTTCTCCACTTTTTTTCTCATAAACATGTTATATTGAGGTTGTTCCATGGTAGGGGCTATTAAATTCCTTTTATCGGCAATAATATATGCTTTTTCTAATTGTTCTGCAGACCATTCAGAAGTACCCCAATACAAAGCTAACCCATTTCTAATGATGTAATCCATTGCAAAGACAGTTTCTTCTATTGGGGTAGTTGGATCTGGTCTGTGACAAAAGATGAGATCTACATAGTCTAGTTGCAATCTTTTTAACGAATTCCATATTCCTTCTAAAAGGTGCTTTCTTGAAACTCCTAAATCATTTGGACCTTTGCCACCCCAAAAAATTTTTGTTGAAATAACAAGATCCTCACGCCGATACTCTTTTATCGCCATTCCCATTAATGATTCAGAAAGGCCGTTTGCATAAGCTTCAGCGTTATCAAAAAAGTTAATGCCATGCTTGTAGGCCACTCTCATGGTCTTTTTTACGCCCTCTGTATCAAGTTGATTACCAAAAGTTAGCCATGAACCCAAGGAAATTTCACTTACTTTAATGCCTGCTATCCCAAGATTGTTATATTTCACATTATCCCTCCTTGATCAGAGTAATAGTTTACTAAACTAACTTAATTATATCAAAAAAATCATTCATTTTAAATTGTAGTTTGTGATATAATTATCTTAATAGTATTTAAAAATTCATAAATGGAATTTGGGTGATTAAGTGATTTTTGTTTTTATTTTATTAACCATTATTACTTCTATGTTGATTTTTATACTTTATAGGGGTATTAAAACCGTTAAATATATCAAACGTTTAGTCTCTAATAAAGAGAGGTTTTCTGTCTTAATACCCCCATCACCTAATAAAATTGTTATAAATAGGTTTAAAAGTATATTGTATGAAACTGCAATATACTGTTTGGAAAATGAAAAGGAAAAAAATGAAATCCTACGAATTTTTTTAGAACACATACCTAATTTTTTAAGATCTGACTCTTGGAGCTTTTTACTAACGCCTAATAAAGGGCCTTGGACATTTTTGACATGGTCGAAAAATTTAGATTTTGTCCCTCTTGAAGAGATTGCCTTCGAGCTTGAAAACGAAGGTGAAAATATAAGAATCGTGCTAGAGTCTAATAAATCATTTTTTATTAAAAATGTAAAGGAAAATGTTATGTGGAAACAAAAAAACCCTTTCACTGTTTCTTGGTTAGGTATACCTATTAAAATTGGTGATGAAATTGTTGGGGTTTTGAACATGGATTGGTTTAAAACAAAAAGATTTACTAAAATGGAAAAGGAATTAGCTAAAGCTTTTAAAAACGAAATTGAAAAGGTCTTAACAAAAGTTTTTGGGTTAAACGAGTTATTCTTAAATTACCATTTGGATCCTTTAACCGAAACATATAATAGAAAAGCTTTAGAAGATTATATACTTAATCATCCAACAGTTAACGAAAATATAGCTTTAGTATTTATAGATATAAACGATTTCAAAACAATCAATGACACATTTGGTCATATGATAGGAGATCAAGTACTTAAGATAATTGTCGAAAGAATAAAGAACTCTCTTAAAACTGAGGATTTAATTTTTAGATATGGTGGAGATGAATTCGTCTTAATTCTTAAAAATATAAACAATCGTGAAGATGCTGAAAAAATTACAAATAAATTACAATTGATCGTTAGTGATACAATATTGATAGAGGATTATACAATCACGTCATCAATTAGTATAGGTTATTGTTTATTACCTCAGGAAACCAACGATTTTAAAAAAGCCTTAGCTATAGCTGACAAAAAAATGTACATACAAAAAAAATTTTCAAACAGATAGCAATAGTTTTAGGAGTTGATTCTTTGAAAAACTTGAGAGAAGATGCTTTTAGAATAATCAAAAGTTCGATAGATTCAGTATTGCCTGAACGTGCGGTTGAAGAGCAATTAGCTAGCTTAAATTTAGGAGAAAATATTTATCTAGTTGCAATAGGTAAAGCCGCTTGGAGAATGGCAAAAGCAGCAAAAGAATCCTTAAAAGATAAAATAAAGGAAGGTATAGTTATAACAAAGTATGGTCATTCTCTAGGATATATAGAAGGCCTACAAATATATGAAACAGGTCATCCTATTCCAGATGAAAACACTATAAAAGCAACAAAAACAGTTATAGATATGATAAAAAATCTTGACGAAGATGACGAGGTAATATTTTTAGTTTCCGGTGGTGGTTCTTCGCTCTTTGAACTACCGAATGATGGTGTAACATTAGAAGACTTGCAAAAGTTAAATGATGTCCTATTAAAATCTGGAGCAAACATAATCGAAATAAATACAGTTAGAAAACATCTTTCTCAAGTAAAAGGGGGTAAATTTGCCAAGATAGTGGAACCAGCTAAAATTTACTCTTTAATACTGTCAGATGTTCTAGGAGATAGATTAGACAGTATTGCATCTGGTCCTGCGTTTCCCGATTCCACTACCTTAGAAGATGTTGAGAACATTTTAAATAAGTATAACTTAGATCTTCCAGAAAATATTTTGCAGGCATTTACTGAAACCCCAAAATCATTGAACAATGTAGAAACATATATTATTGGTAGTGTAACTAAGGTATGTGAAAATGCTCAACAAATAGCTGAAAAATTGGGTTATAACTCTATAATTTTAACTACAACTCTTGACTGTGAAGCAAAAGAAGCTGGCTTGTTCTTAGCTTCCATCGCCAGAGAGATAAAAGAAAAGGATAGGCCTGTAAATAAACCTTGTGCAGTTATCTTGGGTGGGGAAACTGTAGTCAAGGTTCAAGGGAAAGGATCAGGTGGTAGAAATCAAGAACTTGCATTATCAGCAGCCCGAGGAATTTGCAATTATGAGGGAGTCATCATAGCTTCTGTAGGTACTGATGGCACCGATGGCCCCACAGATGCCGCCGGTGGCATAGTTGATGGACAAACTCTGAATAGACTAAAAGAAAAAAATATAGACATTGAAAGTGTCCTTAAAAACAACGACTCTTATATGGCTCTTCAAGCGATAGATGGTTTGATAAAAACAGGTCCTACAGGCACAAATGTAAATGATCTTATTTTCATTCTTTGCGACAGCTAAAGTTTTAACTTTCTTATAAATTCATAAGTAAATCTAGCCGTGATACCCCATATTATATAGTTTTCGTAAATGTAAAAATAAATGGGATATTTTCCAACTCTCCATTCATACTCTTTGCCTTTAGGTATAAGTTCATACGGAAAAACTTCATTTATTTCAGGAGTTATATAAGCTTCGTATTTTAAGGGCTTGTGGACTAAAAAGTATTCTAAAGGAACAGTAAATATGTATTCAACTTCGATGTTTGGTTTTATTTTCTCTAGATCTACTTTCAATAACCCAACAAAAGAATGAATTAGATCATTGAAAGGTGTTACAAGATAATCACAGGAACCAAGAATTTCTATAAGATCAGGTTCAATATTCAATTCTTCACAGGCTTCTCTAATAACTGCGTTTTCAGGTGTTTCCCCGACTTCTATTTTACCACCAGGAAAAGAAATTTCTCCTGGTTGCCTTATTAAATGATCAGCTCTTTGTTCAAATAACAAATGTATAGAATCTTCTATTTCAATTAGAGAAATCAGTACAGAAAAAGATCTTTCTATTCCTATAGGTTTAGGAACATAATTTTCAAAAATCTTAGTTATTTTTTCTTTATTCACTAAATCACCTTTTTAATAGAATCTATAAGTTATTAACTTTGCTACTTCTTCCAAGAATGCTTTATCATCCTGATCAAAAGCATCTTTTTGATGACTATCGATGTCTATTTCTCCAATGATGTTACCTTTTTTATCAAAGATGGGTACAACTATCTCAGATTGTGTTTTAGGACTGCAAGAAAGATAGTTTTCTTCTTTGGTGACGTCGCCTACAATAAAGGCCTTTTTCGCACTAGCAGCCTGGCCACAAACACCTTGGCCAAACTTAATTCTTTCATGTTCAGTGGGTTCACCTACATAGGGACCTAAAACTAATAAATCTTTATCTTCATCATCCACAAGATAAAATCCAACCCAATTATAATAATCTATTCTTTCACTTAAAAGCTCAACTATTCTTTGCATAACTTCTTCTTTTGTCTTGTAATTACTATTTGTAATAACAGTTTGGATCTTATCAAATAAAACCCAAAAATCCGCCTTTTTCTTGTTTGAAGGAACTGTTGTGACAAAATTCAAGATTGCTTCTTCCACTAAATCTTTAGGATTAATTCTATTTTTGTTTAGGTAAATATATAAAAAGTCAACTACTATAATGGTCCCCTTAAAAGAATCCAAGAATTCATAAGGTTCCTGCCCTAAAAAACACACCAGATAAACGGCATAATCTCCTCTATTAACTTGCAATTTTTCGGAATTTTTTGTTAGCTCTCCAATGATTTCACTTTTAAATTTCTTCATCATTGACTGTTTATACCAGTACGCTTTATCTAACTCTTTTCTTCCTATTTTTTTTAATACTTCTACCACTTTTTCATCATTTAAATTATGTTTCTTCATCAACGGCTCTATAAATTTCATTGAATTTTTATAATTTTCCCAAAAAACATTCCATTTTTCTTTCGGATAGGTCAATATTTGAAAAAACTCATCAGTAAAATCTCTAAAAACGCTTCTCATATTTAATGCATATTCCTCCTTACTCTAAAACTTTGTCGAATATAAATTCAATTGCTTAATCTATATTTTAATGAAAATTGTTTGAAGGTTTTTGCCTTTGTAACCAATATCTATAATATAGTATTAACTTTTTGTAGATTGATGTAGTTGATCGTTACCCCTAGTAAGAGGAAACAAAAGAGCTAGCGAAATTATCTCAATAATAACAACAAAAGTTATCACGTAAACAAAGGAAATATCATATAAAAAACCGACTGATGTTCCACCGATAAACATTGATAATCCATAGACTGTGTTAAATATTCCATATGCAGTTCCCCTTCTTTCGAGGGGTATCAAATCTGCTATCGCTGCCCTCATAATCGTTTCATGTATTCCCATTACGATACTCCAAATTATTATACTAAATAAAACAAATATTTTTGAAAAGGAGAAAGCAAAAAAAGGTACAGCAAAAGTTAATAATGGTACGATTAATAATGATTTTAGACCTATCTTATCATATGTTTTTCCAATGATAAGAGCTGTGATTCCATCTACACCCATAGCTATTGCGTAGAAAACAGGTATCCAAACATTTGAAATTATAGAATTAACATTAAGATGATACGCAATTAGTGGGTATTGAACAAAACCCATTACAGTTAATAAGGTAAAGAAGGTGTATAACCAAAATATTTTAGGTAACTTTTCTCTTTTTTCGTTTTCCTTTAATTTTTTGGGGTTTTCGAACTCTTCATAAATCTCTAATTTTTGTGGAGAAGGAACCTCAGATCTAGCAATAAATAATAATACTAACAAGATAATAACTGGAATCACTAAAATGACAAATCCTGCTTTGTATTCGGAATTAACCAAAAAAACTGTACTAAAAATTAAAGGACCTATTATAGCTCCAATTTGATCAAGCGCTTCATGAATACCAAACCCCCATCCTCTTCCTACCTGCTTTGTAGCATGCGACAAAATAGCGTCTCTTGATGGACTTCTAATAGCTTTTCCCATTCGTTCTATTATCAAAAGCAGAGCCGCTATCTGCCATCTATTAGAAACGGCTAAAAGAGGGATAGAAAAAAGCAAACTATATCCGATAATCGTTAAAGTCCAATAAGCTTTAGTTTTATCCGCAAAATATCCAAAAACCAACCTCAAAGCATATCCTACAAATTCCCCGATTCCCCCAACTATTCCGATGATACTAGCTCCAGCTCCTAAAAGGGCTAGATATGGCCCAGAAATACTCCTCGCTCCTTCGTAAACAATATCTCCCAGCAAACTTACAATTCCCATCAACAAGATAAACTTATAAGCTAATTTTTGCTCTGATGTGAGTTGATTCGTATTAACCCCTTCTTTTTTAAATGATGTGGCTATTTTAAAATCTGATTCACCGGTTATCTTAGAATTAATAATTTCATTAATTATTATCTCTAAATACCTTATTAATATTTTAACAAACTGGTAGGTGAGGACGTTGCCCTAAACCAATTAAATTATGGCATGCATTACCTATCTATAACCTCTTCAAAATAAATTAAAAACTTCTTTTCCTCTATTTCCTTGTGAGCTATAATGGTGCCGAGAGCGGGACTCGAACCCGCACGGGCGTCAAGCCCATAAGATCCTGAATCTTACGCGTCTACCAATTCCGCCATCTCGGCTAATTATTTCTTTACAATATATTATATAACAAAATCTTAAAATATAAAAGCTGCTTAGATGAACATTCCTAGACTATTTGACTGTTTAAAAATTTAACCTTTTATAATTATATATTAACTTATCCAATGTGTTAGTGTTACTTTAAAAGTGTTAAATATAGTACCGGTAAAAATAATACAAGAATAAAAATAGTTTTTTAGGAGGATGAAAAAATTGAAATTGACGCCGCTCATTAGAAGGGCAGCTCAGGTTTTGGAAACACCGTTTTTAGTGATAGATAATTCCTATGTAAAAGAAAATTACATAAGACTTAAGAATTCAATAAATAACGTAGAGATCTTTTATGCCGTTAAGGCAAATTCACACCCGAGCATTCTTGAAACATTAAGAGATGTTGGATCATCATTTGATGTTGCATCAAAAGGTGAAATTGTAAAATTGATGAACTTAGGAATACCGACAGAAAGAATGAGCTTTGGTAATACTATCAAAAAGGAAAAGGATATAAAGTTTGCTTGGGAAAACGGTGTTGAATATTTTGCAGTTGATGCGGAGATGGAAGTTGAGAAGATAGCAAGAAATGCTCCTGGAGCAAAAGTTTATGGGAGATTAGCTATGAGTTCCAATGATTCCGATTGGCCTCTTTCGGGGAAATTTGGAACTGATGTTGATCATCTTATCCATATCTTGAAGTATGCCAAAAGAAAAGGCTTGGTTCCTTATGGAGTTTCTTTCCATGTAGGTTCTCAATCATATAATAAATATAAATGGAAAGAAGCAATATTAAGTGCAAGTGAGGTTTTCGAAAAACTTCATAAAGAAAATATTGATCTAAAATTGTTGAATATTGGTGGTGGAATTCCCGTTCAGCATATTAAACCTGTACCTACAGTAGAAGAAATAGGGGAAGTAGTAAACGAAGCAGTTCATGAATATTTAGGATGGGTAGAAGGATTAAGGATTATAGCAGAACCAGGTAGATCTATGGTTGGAAATGCTGGTATAATCGCTTCAAAAGTTTTATTAAGAAGTAGAAAAGGTACTCAAACATGGGTTTTCTTGGATGTTGGTGTTTTTCACGGATTAATGGAAACCATTGAGAATTTTAGGTATGAAGTTATCGTAGAAGGAAAAGAAAGTACTGAAACGATGACAATGACACTTGCTGGACCTACATGCGATAGTGTTGATACTATTTATGATGAAATTGAACTGCCAGTTAACATAGATTATAACGATATTGTTTACTTTATAAATACTGGAGCTTACACTAGTGAATATGCAACGTACTTTAATGGTATAGAACCTATCAAAGTCTACACCATTGAAGAATTGGAACATATATTACAAGGAGAATTCTTACCAATTAGCGAAAATTCTTTATATTAATTATAGTTTTTACAAAATAAATCAAAAAACAGGAGCTTACGCTCCTGTTTTTTTTCTTTATCGATTTAAAAAACTTTCAAGTTCTAAAAAATTATCTGCTCTCAACCCCAATTGTTCGTTAACTCTCCTCAAATAACTTCTTTTGGCCAATTGATGCAACGCGTGAGAGTCAGTCCCATAGGAAAGCTTTACCCCATTGTCAACCATAATTTTTATCACTTCTGTTCTTGGAGACTCGGACATTTCATGAATTTCTAAAGCAATCTTGTTTTTCGCCATTTCTACTGCAATTTCTTTGTACCACTCCAACTCAAAATATTTTTTCGCTATCTTTTTTTCAAAATTTCTTCTATCTTCAAAAGTACTTCCGGGTTTCATAAACTTATTGATTGGCAAATATCCTTCAACATGACCAAGTATTTGAAAAGAAAATTCTGAAACTGCTTTCTCTACATATTTTTTATATAAATTCCAATAATCTACTTCTTCCAAATTTTTAGGCATTTGATGAATGGTTCCAATTATATAATGGACCTTAGGCATGTTTTCAGGAAGTAAAATCTCTTCATCATTAAATCCTACCTCTGCACCTAACAACATGATTATACCTTTCTCACTTGCTTCATCTTTAATTTTCAAAAAGTGATTATAATACTCGTCTGCGCTAACTTTGACACTATAATTGTGATTTTTCTCATAATGATCACTAATTCCAAAGTATTTCAAATCGATTTCTTCAGCTTTAGCCAGGATTTCTTCAAAAGTCTGAGACCCATCTGAATAATTTGTATGTATGTGTAAATCATATTTCGGCAGCATTCTCTTTACCAACTCCTAAATTGATTTCTATCCCTAAATATTCTAAAGTTTTGGGAGTTATTACAGTCAAATCATAATCTTTTAATTTATCTTGCTTAATACTTCCTCCATAAAAAGACGCTATTGCATTACTTTCTTCAAAAGTCCCATGGTATCCAAAACTTTTAATTGCTAACAATAAACTGTTAAAATTATTTGTATAGCCCTTTTTTAACGTATATGCGATATCACATAAGTAAGGATTATGTAATTTAGCCAACTCATATTCATCATAAACTTTAGCAACGTCTTCTTCACTTTCTAAATCATAAATAATTTCGTTTTTTTGTTTTTTTCCCTTCTCACTTTTAAGATAAATTTGAACTGTTGGTTGTCTAATTAGAACACAATCAATATCTTGAGGAATTCTTTGCCCAGGTTCATAGAAACCGCTTTTTAACCCATGCTTATTCAATAGACTAATTATTGAAAATTTACTACGTTTTTTGTAGGTACTCATAGAATGGTCAGAATTTATAACCAGCAAAAAATTCCCCCATTTTTTTGTAACAAAATTAAACAACTTTTCAATTTGGTGATCAACTTTTTCTAATTCTTCAATCCTTTTTCTATGTAAAGACCCATACTTATGTCCTATTGAATCGACACTTTGATAAATAGTAAACACTGCATCGTAGTCTGACTTTTCTAATTCACCGATGATAGTATTAGTATTATTTTGTGGTTTAGATCCATCAACCTGAACATATTTATTGCACCTGTTTTCAAGCATAAAATGTTGAACTGAAAGTGTCCTATAACCTGCCTTCATTAATATTTCAGAAATAGTAGGAACTCTTACATCTCGTAATTTTCCAATAACTTTATTTTTTTCATAATCATAAATCGAATTAGAATAAATCCCGTGGTCTTCAGGATATTTTCCAGTCAAGATCGTTGTCATCATTGGTGTTGTTAGTGATGGAAAAGCAGTTCGTAAATTTTCGATTGTATTTCCCGTTCTCATTATACTTTTGATAAATACAGCATCTGATTTGTCTATAAGATCTTGTCCTAATGAATCAATTGTTATGAACAAAAGCTTTTTCAAATTTAACACCCTCTGTGATTTTATAAATAATTATCAAAATTCTATTACAGCAACAAGTGGCAAATGGTCTGAGGCTAAGGAGTTTACAGTATATGCATCCAGAATTTTAAAATCTCCCCTTGAGAAAAAAATAAAATCAATTTGTGAACCTGGAATATCTGATTGAAAAGTCTTAATTTCTTTGTTCAACTCTTGATTAACTAATTCGAATTTATCTAAAAACTCTTTTACACCATACGATAATTCAAAATATGATATATTAAAATCTCCCCCTATCAGTGTAGGTAACCCATATTTTTCTGATATGTTCAATATTTCTAATACTTCTGTTTGTATCTCCTGTAAACCTCCAAGACCCAAGTGAGTACTAATCACAAGCATTTGTTCTCCGTTGACTTCAATTACCATGGCCGCAGCTCCTCTTTGCGTAGCCAACATCCATGTTGGTTGTGGTAATTCAAAACCAAATTTTTCAATAGATCTAAATTTACTAAAAATAGCTACCCCATAATTATCTTTTCCTTCAGTTGGATAAAAATAATAGTCCATTCCTAGTTCTTCAGCTATAATTTCAGCTTGCTTTAGATCTAAACTTCTAGATCTACCTTGATCAACCTCTTGAAGCATTAATATATCAGGATTCTCTGCTTTTATTACATCTATTATCCTTTGAAAATCAAATATATCATCCATACCTAGGCCATGCCGTATATTGTATGTCATCACTTTTATCACTCCAAAAGATAAAGATGAGTATATAAATACCATAATCATGAATATAAAGTATTTTTTCATTTTCAGTGCACTCCTTCAGGAATTTTTATCTCAAGAATCTCTAATAAATATTCTTTTACATCCATAAGGTGCATAAGTTTAGGAAAAGAATCTTTAGAATTTCCAAAGGTTAAGAAAGGAACGTAAGTCGCCGTATGATCTGTAGTATTCCATTTTATAGAAATATCTTCACTCTTTGTAGGAGATGACATGAGCGAAAGACCTCCAGTTTCATGATCAGCAAAAATTATAAACAAAGTATCTTCAGAGGGGAAAACTCTTGTGATGTAATTTACTATCTTCTGAAACATGATTAATTCTGCTTTAAGAGCCTTTTCATCATTTATATGACTTGCATGATCTATTCTTCCACATTCAATAAAGAGAAATAAAGGTTCTTCCAAATTTATTTTTGATATTGTTTTTTCTATAATTTCAAGATAGGTAGGTTCTCCTGCAATCAATTGGTTCTCGAAGCTTTTATGCCCTAGAGAAACGAACGCCATAAACTTATCATTTGGTCCATCAAATAAAGGTTCGTAATTAATTCCATATATTTTATAACCATTTTCGTTTAATTTTTTTAAGGGTGATTTAGAAGTTGGTTTAAGAGTAAAGGGATTCACTCCTAAATCTTCTAAGCCTCCTGCTACAAAAAAGTCCAAAAAATCTGTTTCAATTAGATCTTCCAGTATCTTTTTTTTGTCATCTCTAAAGGCGTGTGCATACATTGCAGCAGGTGTTGCATCAGAAAATTTTGTATTCGTAATTAAACCTATTTTATATCCTTCTTCTTTCAAAATAGTAGCTATAGAATTGATAGGAATTTGGTCTTTATCAATTCCTAAACACCCTAACTTAGTTTTTTGCCCACAAAAAAAAGCAGTTGCGGCAGCTGCAGAATCGGTAACAATATTATCTATTGTTTCATTTCTAACTAAAGAAGCAACTTGAAACTTGTTTGTTGCAATCTCCAAATTATTTATCTCTGCCAATAATTCTGAAAGAAGTAAATGATTATAGCCCATTCCATCTCCCATTATTACTACAATATTCTTTGGTTGGGCAATTAACATCATCGCTGAAACAAAAACGAACAATATAGCAAAAAATCTTTTCAATTTGCTCACTTATCCTTTCACCCCACTCATGGTAATTCCTTGTATAAATTGTTCTTGAAGGATCAAATAAACAATTACAATAGGTAAAATTGCGAGAGCCGCGGCCGTCAGTTGCAGATGCACTAAGTCCCCATACTGTTGTGAGAAGAATTGAACACCTAATTGAACGGTCTTATGTTTGTCAGTGTTTACCACTAATAAAGGCCATAAAAATGCATTCCAGCTTCCCATAAACGAAAGTATAGCTAATGCCGATAAAACAGGTTTTATATTTGGTAGAATAACCTTTCTATATATAAGCCATTCACTCGCTCCATCTATACGAGCTGCATCTAAGAGATCATCTGGTATTCCAAGTATAAATTGTCTCATCAAAAAGGTACCAAAAATACTAATAGAACCTGTTACTATTAAAGCCGCATAAGTGTCAACTAAACCAAGTTCATAAACCATAATATATAAAGGAATTATTGTCACAGGAAAAGGTATCATCATTGCACTCAGCAACACCTTGAATATAGCATTTCTACCTTTAAATTGATATTTTGCAAAAGCAAAACCAGCAGTGGATGCTGTAAATAAAGTTAAAATTACCGAACAAACAGTAACTATAAAAGAATTTAAATAATACTTAAAAAAAGGTACTGTAGTAAAAACCTCTTTGTAATTTTCAAGTGTGAAGTTCTGAGGCAAAAAAGTGGGTGGAAAGATATATAACTCATAAAGAGGTTTGAATGTTGATAGTATCATCCACAAAAATGGCATTATCATTATTACAGCTACCAACGAAAGTATAATATAACAAATTGTATAAAATATCCTATTAGTTTTTTTCTTAGATTTCATAATCACTCCTCCTCCAAAAGGTTTGTAACTCTCATTTGAATAAGAGAAATAATTAAAATGATGCCAAATAATATCATAGACATAGCACAAGCATATCCCATTTGTAGTCTGGTAAATCCATATTCCCAAATATAATAAACAGCGGTTTTTGTATCTGCACTACCACCAGTCATCATATAAATTTCCGTAAACACCTGGATTGCACTGATTGTGGAGGTTATAAATATTAATATAAGAGAAGGTTTAATTAGAGGAACTATGATTTTCCAAAACTGTTGCCATCTTGTCGCTCCATCAATTTGAGATGCTTCCAATACAGTCTCAGGTATGTCATTTATTCCTGAAAGAAAAATAATAATATCATACCCTAAAGATCGCCACACAGAAACGGCCGCTACAGCCCAAATTGCTATTGACGGATTACCTAACCAATTTATAGGTTTCATTCCGAACAAACTTATAAAATAATTCGCTAATCCATAGTACGGATGATAAATCCATTTCCAAATAACGCTTACGGCGACTGTCGAAGTAACAAAAGGTAAAAAGTACACTACTCTAAAAAAGCTTTTAAACTTTGGAATAGAGTATATCAGATACGCAAAAAGGAAACCAAACACAATACGACTTGGAACAACTCCTAAAGCGTATTTAAAACTTGTCCATAGTGATCTCAAAAAATATTCATCCGTTATTGCTTGAGCGTAGTTAGATAACCCCACAAAAGGTTTTACAGGCACAAGTAAATTCCATTTGCGAAAACTAATAAATATAGCGAATATTGCAGGAAAAAAAGTTAAAAAACAAACACCTACAAGTGTCGGTGTGACAAATAAGTAAGGAACCGTTTTTTTCTTAGAAAAAAGTTTAAATGCGTAAACAACTAAAAAAACACTCCCTATTGCCAAAAAATACCAACCAAACGTCGCCTTTTTGAAAAAATATAGGAAAAACTTCGCTCGATAAACTTGTTTCCACTGATTCCTAAGAAAAGGTATGGAGAGTACAAAAAACAACTGGATAAAAGAAGCTAACATTATCCATTTTCGTTTGCTAGTAAAGTTAATTAAAATATTTATCACTATTATAGCTATAAAGATATACAAATAAGAGATGCCAAACACATTAAAATCTTTTAAAAACATTATTCCTTTGTCCGCTATTATTGGTAAAAATAATCCAATAGTAGTTATTAATATGCCTGGTATAAACAAAATATTTAAACTCTTATCATAGGACTCCATTTAATTCCTCCCCTCACACAGTAAGCACAAATTGTTATCATTCGGGTTAAAATGTACACAAAAAAGAGTCTTAATTATTAAAAGATAGGGAGCAAAAATGGCAACAAAATATTTTCACACGTCAACTGAGAAAAAAAACATAATTTTTTGCCATATTCATCTATAAGTGTGATTTTTCGCTCCCTAGTTTATCATTGATTCAACAATTTAATCTTAATCTTAATTTTATTGAACTGCCTCTGTGATAATTCTACCATCCACATTTTCAGGAGGATCAATTTGAATCACATGTGAAACAGTTGGAACAATATCCCAATTATAAACTTTTGTATTTATCTGAGTTCCTTTTTTAAATCCTGCTCCACTCATTAACAAAAATACATGTTGACTACTTTCGTCTATTGTATCATGTCCTCCTCGTGCTTTATAATTAGAGGTGCTATTTTTAAAATGATGTGGCGGATTGGGCCATACTAAAATATCTCCAGTATCTGGATGAGCCCCCCTTTCCTGAAGTTCATCGAAGGTTAAAACACCTCCAATATAATCACTATGTAATTCGGATTTTAAGGCGGTTACTATAAAATTGTACTCATTTTCAGTAAATTCCCAATTTAAATAGATCTGAGCTTGAAGACCAACACTGACTATCACAATTCTGTTAGTTTTACTAGGAGTATTTCCTGTATTTAAAAATTCTACGGATTTTTCATCAACATCGTAACCCAACGCGCTTAAACAGCTTTTTAATACATCCATTAAATCATTAAGACTAGATGTTCCTGAATAAGGAGTCATCCCATGATCTGCAGCTAAAACAAAAGAAGTTTTATCGTAAATCCCAATTTCTCTTAAAGTTTCTATTAATCTTGCCAATTCATTATCCATTTGAATTACAGTTTCTATACACCTTTCAATTCGCTCTTTTTCAGTAGATGCAGCCGTACCATCATAATAACCATAAGATGGTTTCTCATTGTGACCAACTGTGTCTAAATCATCTGCATAAATGAACATGATGTCTGGTATTCCATCAAATACTATTTCAGTCGTACCTTGAGTTACAACAGGTTCCCCTTTCAAGATTTTGATTGCCTCATCTACTCTATTCTTAAAATCTCCTCCAGGCTGAATATAAAGATGAGAAGGATCTTCATAGCTAGTCCCTCTATCTAGAACCATAAATTGCTGAACAGAAGCTACCTTAAGCCCTTGACTAGCTGCTGCTTCTGCTAATGTTTCAGCGGAATTTTCTCTCGCTGTTTGTTTTACCTTTTGCTCATCTTTATCAAAATATCTGTATATATTCTCGGTTGTCCTTGGATAAGCTCCCGTTACTAATACAGCTTGCATTGGATTAGTAATTGAAGGTATGCCAGTACTTGCGTCTGTAAATAGAACTCCGTTCTCGATAAGTTCGTTAAGCGCCGGTGTTCCATCATATTGTCCATCATTTGCCCATTCATAATAGTCGTACCTAAATGCATCCCAGATAATGTAGACTAAATATCTATCTTCTTCAGGAAGCGGTTGCTCATCCACTGGTGTAGATGCCCAACCTCCGCTCAGCAAAATTACAAACAGAAGAAAACACGAAACTAAAATATATGAAAACTTTCTTCTCATTTTACTCTCTCCCTTTTCATCAAGTTTCTTGAGTAACTAAGAAACTCAGTTTAGATTAGAGTAGTTACTTAAATTAATACACTTAAACAGTTTCTTAAAAAGGCCCCCCATAAGGGGGCATTTTAATTTTAATGTTTTAATAAAATTTCTTTATTATTGCTATTTTTATTTAAATTGTCCAAAAGTTTCCTCAAGATATTTGTTTATCTCTTTTACCACTCTCGCAGCTGCTTCTTCAATTGGTACACCTTTTTTGATAATATCGTTGTATCCATCTCTCAACATAGAAGCTGGATTGGCCCAACCCTTCGAAAATGTGGGTTCTGCATAATTTAGGGAATCAACTACAGCTCCTAAAAGAGGATCGTTCTTATACTTTGGATCTTCTGCCACAACTTTTAAAGAAGGAAGTTCACCAGTTTCTTCTAACCACTTTCTCTGAGCCTCTTCTGATGTTATATACAACAACCACTTAGCCGCTGCTTCTGGGTCTCGGCATCCATCCATTATAGATAATGACCAAGATGTAAGGACGGTTACTCTTTTCCCAGTTACAGGATGTTTAGGAACCGGAGCAGTCCTGAAAACTAAGTCAGGGTGACTTCCAACCTGGAAAGAACCAACCATGGCTCCATGACCGAATACCATTCCCTCTTTTATTTGCCTAAAACCTGTCCATCTTGAACCAAATTCTGGTGTGTATACCTTGTGTTCTTCTATAGCCTTTTTATAAAATTCATAAGTTTCAATCATTGCTGGTTCCACTTTTATCCTTGTTCGATTTTCATCTTCCCAGAAAGTAGCTCCTGCACATCTCATCATGGTTTCTAGTTCTCGCTCGTAACCCTCGAAAGCCCATCCACTTTGAATCATTTTCCCATCTTTCCATACTGTCAATTTTTTGGCGTATTCTATCAATTCGTTCCAATCTTCTGGTGGTCTATTGGGATCTAAACCTGCTTGTTCAAATAATACTGGATTATAGAACAAAACTATTGTTTGGACATCTGTTGGTAATCCATATATCTCACCATCAATGATTAGGTTTCTTACAGTAGGTTCTATATAGTCTTTTTGAAGCTTTTCAATTGACATAACTTCCTTTGGAAAGGGTTGAATAACCTGGTAATAATATAGTTCTAACATTGCCTCTCCAGGAACTTGAGCAACGTCCGGCCCGCTTCCTGCTGCCACAGCTGCAAGCAATTTTGTTTTGTATTCACTTTCAGGAATTGATTGTATTACTATTTCTATATCTGGATTTTCCTTCATAAATTGTTCCGACATACTTTTAACAAATTCTAATCTTGCTGGAGAATGATGCATCCAGTGAACAATAGTCGTTTTTGAAAATCCTACAACACATAAAATAACTAATAATGTCACACTTAGAAACTTCTTCATTTTAATAACCTCCTTCATCCTAAAAATTTAAAGTTGTTTTCGTTAACTCTAGTTAAATAACACCTATAAATGCTTCTTATTTTATTTTTTATTGTTTAGCTTATATAATAGAAATATAAAAGAAAAAACAAAATTATATTTTTAATCTAAAAATATTATAGACGACTTTTCTTTAATTTCAAAACCACATTATCTTTGTTTATTTATAATGGCGTGTAATTAATCTATTTTATGGCTAATTACATCACAAATCCTTAGAATTTGTTTGAATTTCCATTATCAAGAATTAAAGCGAATGGGATTTTTACAATTAAACAGTGCTAAATTGCTGTAATTACCTTTATTCTTTCTTAAACGTAAAGAAAGCTATTTTAATTAAATAATAAAATATATTATAATTTTTTAAGATAAAAAACTTTCAACAATATACTATAATTAAAGCATGGATATGAAACAAAATGTATTTTTATACATTTTTCTCCATGTTAAATTTGAGGAGTGATTTAACGTGGCTAAAAGTCGGATATCTGAAAAAATTAGCGAGACAAATAAAAAAAGAATTTTACATTACTTATTCAAAAATTTTAATACTTACACAACGCGGACGAATATATCCAAAGATTTAAATATTAGTTTTCCCGCTGTAAGTAATAATGTAGCTCAGCTGATAGAAGAAGGTTTTATTTTAGAGGAGTTGGATACTTCCAGTAGTTTAGGGAGAAGATCTAAAAAAATATATTTAAATCCTGATTCAAAGACAATAATAGTGGTTCATATAGAGTATCAAAATGCAAATATATTCTTTCTAGACAATCACCAACATACTTTAAAGAGCAAAAAAATTATTTTTGAAAGAAACATTAAATTTTCTGATTTATGGAATCAAGTGGAAAAAGAAATAAAACAAATTTTAGATGAAATATTATCAGAAAAACAAAGCGAAGTCTTAGGTATTTGTGTTGCTCTACCTACGCCCATAGATAAAAGAAACAAAAAAATAATAAAAAGTAGATTTTATGGCTGGAAGGATGAACCTATATTTGAATATATCAAAATGAAAGACGAAAAGATACCTGTTTTTTGGGAAAATGACGCTAACTTGCTAGCAAAGGGATTCTACGAAAGCAACTCCAGAAACGAAAATGTGCTGGCAATATATTTCAGTATGGGGATAGGAATGGGAATTATAATAAATGGTGAATTATATACGGGAAAAGAAGGAAATGCTGGAGAAATAGGACAATTAAAAGTAGAATATAAAGGTGAATACGAAGAACTAGAAAAAATAATTTCTGAAAGATCTCTTATTGAATTTGCTAAAAATAAACTGAACTTATCTTATGAAGATAGTGAACAAATTTTAGTAGAATTAGAGAGAAACAATCAATTGACCATTGTAAATAGAGAATTTGAATATATTTCCAAAAAAATAGCGGAAGTTTTTGCACCAGTTATAATGGTTTTAGATCCAGAAATGGTGATATTCAATGGGACTGTTACAAGAAATTGTCCTTCTCTTACAGAAAATATAGTCAGTAAATTAGAAAAATTAATAGAAAAAAAAGACATTTTTCTAATCAACAAAGATGAAAACCTATTAATCATTAAAGGAAGTTTTTGGGAAGTCCTTGATAATGTATTAGGTTTTAATGAAATTAAAACTTTAAATATACTTTAATATTATTAATACAGGAGATGAGGGTAAGATGTTGAAAGTTGGTTTAATAGGTATAGGATTTATGGGAAGAAGTCACTTAGAGAATTATATAAGATTAGAATCTGAAGAGTTTCCTTTAAAACTAGTTGCTATATGTGATATAGATCCTGCAAAGTTTGAGAACAAATTTATTCCAGGAAACATAAAGGTAGGAGAAAAGAAGTTTGATTTTTCAAAATACAATTTGTATACAAGAATTGATGAGATGTTAGAAAAAGAAAAACTAGACTTTGTTGACATTGCTTTGCCTACATATTTGCATTCTGAGGTATCTGTGAAGTTTTTAAACGCCGGAATACATGTCTTATGTGAAAAACCAATGGCACTTACCTTGGAACAATGTCAAGCAATGATAGAGGCAGCAGAAAGGAACGACAAGAAATTGATGATAGGACATTGTTTACGTTTTTGGCCCGCTTACGAATATGCAAAGGAAATGATAGATACCAAAAGGTTTGGTGAAGTAATTGAATCGTACTTCTTTAGAGGTGGAAATACTCCAAAATGGTCGTATCAAAACTGGCTACTACAAAAAGATAAAAGTGGGGGTGTGCTATTAGATCAACATATCCACGACGTAGACGTAATAAACTGGTTTTTTGGTACTCCTCATGCTGTTTCCACCATTTCAACTAATATATTACCTGCCTCCGGATATGATGTAGTTTCAACGAGATATTTTTTTAATGATAAAAAAATAATAATTGCAGAAGATGATTGGTTATTAAACGGTGATTTTCCATTTGAAATGCGCTATAGAATAAACTTCGAAGAAGGTAACATAATATATGAAAGAAGAGAGTTAAAAGTAACTCCAAATGTTGGAAAACCCTTTGTACCAGAAATTTCAAATGAAAATGCATACTACAGAGAAATAAAGTATTTTGCCAATGCTGTACTTAACGATTTACCTATAGAAGTTTGTCCTCCAAAAAGTTCTATGGAAACAATAAGAATTGCCTTAGCAGAAATGAAGTCTGCTGATAATAACGGAAAAATCGTAAATTTAAAATAACAGTAAAATGAGGAGGAAAATTTATGTATGATCTAGACATAGGAGTAATCATTCCATTAGAGGAATTATTAGAACATGGAACGAAAGATTTAGATGAATTGGGTCTGAATATGTGTCAAGTAAATGCTTGGCATATTGAAAATCTAACAAAAGAGAATGCTGAAAAATTAAAGAAGATTACTAAAGACAAAATCAAAATATGTAGCTTATGGGTTGGGTGGCCAGGGCCAAGGGTCTGGGATTTCGTTGAAGGACCTGCTACTTTAGGATTAGTCCCAAAAGAATTTAGATATGTAAGAATGGAAGCTCTAAAACAAGGCGCTAAGTTTGCTAAAGAAATAGGTGTAAAAGATATAGTAACCCATGTAGGATTTATTCCAGAAAATCCCTCGACCTCTGAATATCTGGAAACGGTGACATCTATTAGATATGTGGCCAGAGAGGCCAAAAAACTAGGAATTTATTTTAATTTTGAAACAGGACAAGAAACTCCGATTACTCTATTAAGAACCATCGAAGATGTAGGTTTAGACAATCTTGGAATAAACCTAGATCCAGCTAATTTACTAATGTATGGCAAAGCCAATCCTGTTGATGCTGTAGATTTGTATAAAGGACTAATTAGAAGTGTACATGTAAAAGATGGAAAATATCCTACAAATGGTAGAGATCTTGGAGAAGAAACACCTGTCGGAGAAGGTTCGGTAAACTTTCCACTCCTATTAGAAAAATTAATAAGTTACAATTATAAAGGTCCTTTAATAATAGAAAGAGAAATTACAGGTCATGAGCAGAAAAAAGATATTTTAAAAGCTAAAGAATTGTTATTAGATATATTAAACAAATATTGAATTATTAGGAGGAAATAAAAAGTATGAAAACTGCTATACTGATAGGAGCAGGAGAAAGAGGTATAAACACATATGGAGCATATGCACTTGAACACAAAGACAAACTAAAATTTGTTGGCGTTGCTGAACCAGATGATTACAGAAGAAATTATTTTAAGAAAATTCATAATATCGAGGATAGATATTGCGTAAAAGATTGGAAAGACCTTTCAAAGTTTCCAAAAATTGCAGATATAGCCATTATTGCTACATTAGAAAACTTACACAAAGACCCCGCTTTAGCTTTTTTAGATTTAGGATACAATATACTGATAGAAAAACCTGTTGCTCCTACAATAGAAGACTCTATTGAAATCATTAAAAAAGCAATAGAAATAAATAAATACATAATGCCTGCTTATGTTTTAAGATTTTCTGATTTTTACAAAAAAATTAAAGAGGTTCTTGTTTCAGAAATTCTTGGAGAATTAGTTTCAGTTATCCAAGAAGAACATATTGGATATTGGCATATGGCCCACAGCTATGTCAGGGGAAGATGGAGAAAATCTGAGGAAGTTGGTCCTATCCTTCTTACTAAAAGTTGCCATGATCTTGATATTCTTCAGTGGTTATTGGGCCGAAAATGTTTGCAAATTTATTCTACTGGAAGTTTAAAACATTTTAGAAAAGAAAATTTTCCAAAAGATGGCTCTGAAAGATGTTTAGAGTGTAAATTACAGAACAGTTGCCCATATTCAGCTACTAAAATATATTTGGACATGCAAAACAATGGATGGCCAGTAAATACCATAACCAATGATCTGAGTTATGAAGGCAGAATCCATGCTTTAAGAACCACAAATTTTGGAAAATGTGTATATAAATTGGATAATAACGTACTTGACAATCAAAAGGTAGTAATGAAATTTGATGAAAATATAGACGTTATATTTGCACTTGACGCTTTTACGCACGATAAAACAAGAATAATTGAAATAACTGGATCTAAAGGTGACCTATATGGGAACTTTGAAAAAAATTATATAGAAATAAATACTTTTAGTAATGATAAAAGGGAAGTTATAGAAGTCAATCCTAAATATAAAACAGGACACCAAGGATCAGATTTCAACCTAATAGACGAATATTTAGAAAATCTTGATTCCAATGTAAATCTTGATTATTTCAATTTGATTGAAAGTCATTTTATGGCGTTTGCAGCAGAGTATTCAAGAATTAATAACTCAATTGTTGATTACCAAAAATACAAAGAAGAAAAAATCAAATAACTTAAAAAGCCCGCTTTTAAACTTAGAGAAGCGGGCTTTATTTTTATTCTATTCTTGCTACCCTGCTCTTTATCGCCGCTTCTTTTACTGCTTTCGCTACTTCTTTTGAAACTTTTCGATTAAAGACATTTGGGATGATATTTTCTTCGTTTAGTTGTGTCTCATCTACTACGCTTGAAATAGCAAATGCGGCTGCTATCTTCATTTCATCATTAATATCACTTGCTCTAGCATCAAGTGCCCCTCTAAATATACCAGGAAAAGCCAGAACATTATTTATCTGATTCGAAAAATCTGACCGTCCTGTTGCAACTATTCTTGCTCCTGCTTCTTTTGCGTCGTCGGGAAATATTTCTGGAATAGGATTTGCTAACGCAAAAACTATAGCATCATTACTCATGCTTTTTATCATCTCTTTATTTACCACATTACCAACAGAAACGCCAATAAACACGTCTGCTCCTACTATTGCATCTTTCAAAGAACCTTTTATTCCTTTTCTATTTGTTAATTTGGCTAATTCCTCTTTCAACCAATTATTTGTAGGAGAACCTTCATAAATAATCCCTTTGGTATCGCAAATTAGAATATCTCTTACTCCTAAGCTCAGAAGCATCTTAACAATTGCACTACCTGCCGCTCCTGCCCCATTTATAACGACCTTAATTTCATCTAAAGATTTACCAACAATTTTCAAAGCATTTATTAATCCTGCACTAACTACAACGGCTGTTCCATGCTGATCGTCATGAAATATCGGTATATCTATTTCTTTTTTCAACTCATTTTCAATTTCTACACATCGGGGGGCAGAAATGTCTTCTAAATTTATTCCTCCAAATGTTGGAGCTATTCTTTTTATAGTTTCTACTATTTCATTCACATCTTTTGTGTCTAAACAAATTGGTATAGCATCTACTTCTCCAAATTCCTTAAAAAGTATACATTTCCCTTCCATAACAGGCATTGCTGCTTTTGGTCCAATATCACCAAGGCCTAAAACTGCTGTACCATCAGTAACAACTGCAACTAAATTCCCTTTTACAGTATATTTATATACGTCTTCAGCATTTTCGTGAATTTTACGGCAAGGTTCAGCTACTCCAGGTGTGTAGGCGATACTTAAATCATGTTGATTGTTTATAGCCACTTTACTACTAATAAAGATTTTGCCTTTTTTCTCTTCGTGCAATTTAAGTGCTTCTTCATAAATGTCCAAAGTTAGCAACCTCCTCTAATCTGAAAAACTTCTTTTTCCTTTTTTATTTAATAAGTCTTTGGCTACTATACCACCTTTGGTCATCTCATAAGGATTTAAAATCCTGTCTACTTCATTTTCCGATAAATAACCTTCTTCTAAAATTACATCTCGAATATTTTTTCCACTTTTTAATGCCTTTTGTGCTATAACCGAACAAGTTTCATAACCAAGATGTGGTGTTAAAGCGGTTATTAAAGTTAAACTATTCTCTACCAAATTTTTACAACGAAGTTCTTTAGCAGTGAGACCTTTAATAGCATTAATGGTAAAAGTGTTAACCGCATTTTTCAGTATCTGTATCGACTCAAACAAATTAAAGGCCACTATCGGAAGCATCGCGTTTAATTCTAATTGTCCTGCTTCAATTGCCATAGTTATCGTTAGATCGTTCCCTATAACTTGAAAAGAAACTTGATTTAAAACTTCTGGTATAACAGGATTAATTTTACCAGGCATAATTGAAGAACCTGGCTGTACAGCCGGTAAATTTATTTCGCTTATACCTGCACGGGGCCCTGATGAAATCAACCTTAAATCATTTGCTATCTTAGATAAATTAACAGCACACGTTTTTAACAAAGATGAGACTTCCAAGAGACTGTCATTGTTCTGTGTTGCGTCTATAAGGTCTTCCGCTTGTACAAGGTGAAAACCTGATACTTCATTTATCTTATCAACTATCCCTTTTGTGTATAATTCATCAGCGTTCAAGCAAGTACCAATAGCTGTACCCCCCATATTTACAATCATAACACTTTCTAAGGACGCTTGGAGCCGCCTTATATCTCTATCTACAACTAGAGAATACGCTTTGAATTCTTGACCTAATCGTATGGGAATTGCATCTTGAAGTTGGGTTCTTCCAACCTTCACAACTTCGTCAAATTCATTGGATTTCTCTTTCAGGCAATCTCTTAAATTTTTCAATTCTTCAATTAGTTCTGTTAAAAGAACGATAGTTGTCATCTTTATAGCGGTCGGAAAAACATCATTGGTCGATTGACTCATATTTACATGATTATTTGGATGAACGACACTATAATCACCTTTTTTGCCCCCTAATAATTCAATAGCTCTATTTGCTATTACCTCATTAATATTCATATTTACAGAAGTACCGGCTCCCCCTTGTATTGCATCTATAATAAAATCGTCAAGAAATTTACCTTCTATTATTTCATTTGCTGCTTTCACAATAGCTCCGGCTATAGATTTTTCTAATAAACCAACTTCTAAATTCATTAAAGCTGCTGCTTTTTTGATATAAGCTAGATTTTTTATAAGCAAAGGGTGTACTTTTTGTCCACTAATCGGAAAATTCTCTTTTGCTCTCAATGATTGAATACCATAATACCTATCATTCTCAATTTCTTTTTCACCTAAAGAATCTCGTTCAATCCTTGACAATGATCTTTACTCCTTTCATAATTATTTTTTTCTCTATTATAGAACAGATAGTACTTCTTAAGAAGTTGCTATAACTTTATAAACCTATCATATTCAGAATCTTGTTTAAATTAGGTTCGATGGCTACTGGTGATTTAATTGTACTCATTGCCGTTTCTGGATCTTTTAACCCATGACCTGTTAAAACAGCTACAACTTTAGAACCTTTTTCTATTTTATTCAATTTAACGAACTTCTTAATGCCAGCAACAGAAGCAGCTGAAGCTGGTTCTACAAAAATTCCCTCTAGGAAAGCTAATTCTTTATACGTATCCAATATCTCCTGATCTGTAACAAAATCTATACTCCCTTTAGATTCTCTTGCTGCTTCAACTGCTTTTTCCCAATTGACAGGATTCCCTATTCTAATGGCTGTAGCAATCGTTTCAGGGTTCTTGATAACTTGTTGTCTAACTATGGCAGCTGATCCTTCTGCTTCAAAACCTAACATTTTCGGTAACTTGTTAGTTCTTTTGGCCTGATAGTACTCTTTAAATCCTTTCCAATATGATGTTATATTTCCAGCATTACCAACGGGAATAGCAAGTATATCAGGAGCAACTCCACCTAATTGATCACAAACTTCGAAAGCTGCACTTTTCTGTCCCTCTATCCTGTATGGATTCAATGAATTCACTAAATTGATTGGATAATCAGTTGCTATTTTTCTTGTTAGCTCTAAAGCAATATCAAAATTACCTTTTATAGGAATAACTATCGCTCCATGCATCAAAGCTTGAGTTAGTTTCCCTAATGCTATCTTACCTTCTGGTATTATTACAGCAGTCTTTAAACCTGCTTTACTTCCATAGGCAGCTGCTGATGCTGAAGTGTTTCCTGTGGAAGCACATATTATGGCTTTATCACCGTTTTCCACGGCTTTTGTCACCGCTAAAGTCATTCCTCTGTCTTTAAAAGATCCTGTGGGATTTGTTCCTTCGTACTTCAAATATAACTCTATATCCAATTTGTTACTTATTTTTTCAGCAAATATAAGTGGAGTGTTTCCTTCTTGTAAAGTGACTATCTTCGTTTTTTCTTTAACAGGCATAAATTCTTTATAAGCATTTATGATACCTTCCCATATTTCTTGATGAGCCATTATAATTCCTCCACCCTAATTATATTTTTAATTTCTCTCACATCATCTATCATTGACAATTCACTAGCAGCTTGGTTTAAATATTTTTCTTTTACCGGGTGTGTCCTTAAAAATATGGGAACTACGGGAGTTAGTCTATGTTTTTGAATAACAGAGGCAATACTTACATTATTATCTCCTAGTACTTTAGCAATCTTTGCAAAAACACCAGGTTTGTCATTGACCATTAATCTGATATAAAAAGGATTTTCCACTTCATCGATACTTACTAGGGTATGAGGTTGTAAATTATTGATTAATCCGTTACTTATGTTGTACTTAATGTTTTTAGCAACTTCTATAATATCGGCTACTACTGCGCTAGCCGTAGGCATTTCTCCCGCACCTTGACCATACATCATAATTTCTCCAACAGTATCCCCATGAATTTGAACAACATTATATACACCATTAATCCTTGATATTGGATTGTTTTTTGGAACAAAAGTTGGATGAACTCTAATATCTAGTTTATCATTTTCCAATCTTTTCCCTATAGCTAATAATTTTATTACATAACCTAATTCATCAGCTATTTCTATATCTTCAGGTTCTATTCTTTCTATACCTTCGATATACAGAGAATCTACATCAACAAAAGTTTCATACGATAAAGAAGATAAGATAGATATTTTATATGCAGAATCCAATCCACTTACATCAAAGTAGGGATCGCTTTCGGCATATCCTAAATTTTGAGCTTCCTTTAAAGCATCTTTAAAATCAACCTTTTTTTCAGTCATTTGAGTTAAAATATAATTAGTTGTTCCATTTAAAATACCATATATTCTTTCTATCTTATTTGCTACCAAAGATTCATTTAAAGTTTTTATTATTGGGATACCGCCTCCAACACTACCTTCATAATAAACTTTGACGCTATTTTCTTCAGCTAAACGAACTATTTCTTCTCCATGTTTAGCCATTATCAACTTGTTAGCAGTAACAATGTGTTTTCCTCTTTTTATAGCTTCTTTAATATAACTAAAAGAAGGTTCTTCTCCTCCAATGAGCTCAACTAAAACTTGAATAGCGGAATTTTTAAGTACATCTTCAAATTTGTCAGTCAAAAGAAAGTTATCTACATGATATTTTCTTTTTTTGGTTACATCTTTGACCAAAATTTTTTGGATTATTATTTCTTCGCCTAACTTCCGTTTAATGTATTCTCTTTTGTTGGTCAAAATCTGATGCACTCCACTTCCTACGGTTCCTAATCCCAAAAGTCCAACTCCTATCATATTGTTACCCTCCTTTAAACTTTATTCCCCGTTAGAAATTGTTAAATACTAAACATTATCAATAATATTTCTTACTAATCTTACCTTCTTACAATCTATAACTTGATAAATATTTTCGGGCATTTCTTCATATTTATTGAATCTAACTTTATTTTGATGAACTGTTGAGTTATCAAACTCTTCTCTAAATGCTGATAAATGAACCTGCTTAGTTCCAGTTTCTTCTATAATCTTTTTTACATTGTAATCCCTAATTCCTCCCCCTAATAATATTTCTATTCTACCACTAGAATGACTAATAATTTCTCTACAATTTCTAATACCTTTTTCAACTGTGGCCTCTTGTCCACTACTTAATATTCTATTTATACCTATTTCAACAAGAATATCTATATTTTTAATGGGATCTGGTGCGACATCAAAAGCTCGATGAAAAACCGTTTCTTTATTTCCTGCTATTTCTTTTAATATTTTATTCCTTTTTATATCAATTGTTCCGTCAGCATTTAATATTCCAAAAGCTAATCCATCTGCTCCAGCTTTAATAGCGGCTTGTGTATCTTTCTTCATCACTTCGAATTCAATATCGGTATAACAAAATCCTCCACTTCTAGGCCTTATCATAACAATAATTGGAATCTTTGTTCTTCTTTTTGCTTCTTCTATTTCTCCTATACTTGGAGTCAAGCCTCCATATACCATTCCTGAATTCAATTCAACCCTATCCGCTCCACCTTTCTCAGCCTCAACAACATCCCTTGCTGAGGCACAACAAATTTCTAATATTATTCTTGACATAAATCCCTCCTCACCCCTTATTTTATTTAATTATGTATGTTGATAACTTTATCAACATACAATAGGTTGATAACTTGTCACTTGTATCCTGTATCAATAACCTTTTTATACGATGAGTAGGTAACATGAAAATTTCTTTCAACTCTTTTATAAACGAAATTATAAACATTTTAAGGTTGATAAAATAACCTTAAACTTCTAAGTTTATAACTTAGTTCAAGATGTTGTTGAAAATTTTACTTATAAACAAAAATATAGATATTTTTTCTTTTTTCCCTTTATGAACATTTAAGTTCAAAAAGTACTTGAAAATTTTTACTACTTTTCAACATAACCAATTCATCATGAAAGGATATTTATATAGCTTTTTAAACTGTCAACATTATCCTATCACTACCACTACTATTTATATAATAATATAAAATAAAAAATATCAACTCAAAAAAATCAAAAGAAAGTCATTACTTCTTCTAAATTTGGCATAGCATTTGCAGCGCCAGGTTTAGAAGCAACTATAGCAGCACATTTATTAGCAAAATCTGCATAATCCTTTAAAGCAGATAATGAAATAGTTTTTAATTCATTGTAAGAATAATCTTTTAATTTATACAAAATAGAAGCCATAAAAGAATCTCCACAACCAACTGTATCTACAACATTAACCTTATAAGCAGGAACAAACTCAAATTTATTGTCTTTAAATACCATTGAACCCTCACTTCCTAAAGTTAAGAAAATTCCACAACCATCTTTCACATTTAAACTAGAAACAGCTTTCTCAACATTCTTTTCTTTTGTAATATAATAAAGATCATCGTCACTCAATTTTAAGATATCAACTTTCTTGATTATTTGATTAATAAGTCTCAAATATATTTCTTCGTTTTTTATCATAGATTTTCTGATATTTGGATCAAAAGAAGTAATTTTCTTTTTAGAGACTAATTCTTCAAATAAATTTTTTAAAGTTAGGGATGTAGGTTTTTCCAACAAAGCTATAGAACCAAAATGAAAGAGTGAAAATTTATTGAGTTGTAAATTTTTCAAATCTTCCATTTTTAAGTTAACATCTGCAGCATTATCTCTATAAAATTCATATTCAGCTTTTCCATTCTCATCTACAGCAGCAAAAGCTAAAGTAGTTTTATACCCATTCTGAAAAATAACACAATCTGTATTAATATTACTTTCTTTAATGTAGTTTAAAAGCGACTTCCCAAATTCGTCAGAACCTATTTTGGTCAAAAATGAAACCTCTGCGCCTAGTTTTGATAATCCAACTGCGACATTAAAAGGAGAACCACCTGGCCTTTTTTCAAATATCTCACTTTCCCCCAAACCCTTGTTAGGAGATTGAGATATAAAATCATAAAGGATTTCACCTGCACAAAGAATAGACATACATCTACCTCCTAGGAGCTATATTTTTATGCATTTTGTAAATAAGGTAACTTTAATTTATTGATAAATTCAGTCACAATTATAACCAATATATATAATCATAATAGTTTATTTATTTCTTCGAATAAATCTTTAGTCATGACCCAGTCACTCGAGTTAATGTTTTCCAGTAAATGTTGTTCATTCTTAGTACCTGCAATAACAGTACTAACCTCATCATGATATAACAACCAATTTATTGCTATTTGTGAAAGAGGTTTTCCTATTTTGTTAGAAATATCTTTTATTTTGTCAACTTTTTTTATATTTTTTAAAAATAGCTTTTTATCCTTAAATATTCTATCTCCAGCTCTTGGGTCGTCTTTGGATGGTTCAAAATCCTTCGTTATCTTTCCTGTAAGCAATCCTTTAGCCAACGGGCTGTAAGGAATAATGGTTAAGTTATATTTTTTTACTATTGGAAACAAATCTTTTTCAATGTCTCTAACAAGCATATTGTAATAATTTTGTGTGGAGACAACGTTTAAGTATTTACACAATTTTTCTAATTGTTCAGCGCTAAAATTAGAAACACCAATATACCTTGCTTTTCCATCATCGAGTATTCTTTGAAGGGCTTCTGCTGTTTCTTCCAATAAGGTATTTGGATCAGGCCAATGAATTTGATAAAGATCGACATAATCGGTTTTCAATCTAGTAAGAGATTCTTCTATTTCTTTCAAAACCCTTTCTTTTTTTAGGTTGTTTCTAATTCTGCTTTTATTATCCCACTCTAAGCCACACTTAGTTGCGATGTAAACTTCATCTCTATTAATTTGATTCAAAAATTCTCCTACTACTTCTTCAGATCTTCCAAAACCATATACAGGTGCAGTATCAAAAAAGTTAACTCCATTGTCGTAAGCTAAATTTAGTAGTTTTAAAGCGTGATCTTTCTCTAAAGGACCCCAGTCTCCACCAAGTTGCCAAGCACCTAGTCCAACAACGGAAACATTTATATTTGTTTTACCAAGTTTCTTGTATCTCAAAATCCTCACCTCTTTTCAATAGATGTAAAAACTTTTGAAAATAAATAAGCTAAATAATACAGAAATCTGATTAATAATTTTAGTGTCTAAGAAATTAAAAAAAATTTAAGTCGTTTAAAATTCATATTAAAAATATTTTCAAATATTAATACTCTAATTATATCAACTTTCAGCTTTATGATAAATTTTTGAGTTACGAATTAGGTAAAAAATGTTACTTCTTAGATTATTTTTGCTTTCTTTTTGTTTAATAATAGGTGTTTAAAATAGAAAAAGAGAGAAAAATGGAGAAAACAAGAGATTTTTACACTTAATTAGAAATAAATCGGTATAAACGCTCTTATTCCTGAATAATTGTTTTTTTTCAACCTTGCCTATTTAACCTAGAAATGTTATCATATTAAAGGATTAGCACTCTTAACCTTTAATTGCTAAAATAATTAAAAATAATTAATCAAAAATATACAAAGGGGGTATTAACAAATGACAGTAAAACCGTTAGGAAACAGACTACTTATTAAACCTATAAAAGAAGAAAAGAAAACAGAAGGTGGTATAGTATTACCAGATTCTGCAAAAGAAAAGCCTCAAAAAGCAGAAATTGTTGAAATTGGTAAGCTAGAAGAAGAGTTTGATTTAAAAATTGGAGACAAAGTAATATTTTCAAAGTATGCAGGTACAGAAATTAAAATTGAAGACGTAGAATATATTATTATTGACGTCGATGATGTATTAGCAAAAATAGAAGAATAAAAGTAGGAGGTGTCTTGACAATGGCAAAAATGTTAAAATTTAACGAAGAAGCTAGAAGAGCCTTAGAAAAAGGTGCAAACATAGTGGCAGATGCTGTAAAGATAACTTTAGGTCCAAAAGGTAGAAATGTTGTACTTGAAAAAAGTTGGGGTTCACCAACAATAACAAATGACGGAGTTTCCATTGCGAAGGAAATAGAAGTTAAGGATAAATTTGAAGCCTTAGGGGCAGAACTATTAAAGGAAGTTGCTTCTCAAACAAATGATGTAGCAGGAGATGGAACCACTACAGCTACTGTTTTGGCCCAAGCTATGATCAAAGAAGGTTTAAAAAATGTTGCTGCTGGAGCAAATCCAATTTTAATGAAGAATGGTATTGCTAAAGCAACCGATAAAGCTGTAGAACATATTAGAAATTCGAGCAGAAAACTTTCAAGTAAGGAAGAAATTGCTCATGTTGCAGCTATATCTGCTGACAGTGAAGAAGTCGGAAGTCTAATTGCTGAAGCTATGGATAAAGTTGGAGAAGATGGTGTCATAACTGTGGAAGATTCTAAAACTTTAGACACCTTTGTTGAATTTACAGAAGGTATGCAATTTGATAGGGGTTATATTTCTCCATATTTTGTAACTAACCCAGAAAAAATGGAGGCAGAACTAAAAGAACCATATATCCTAATAACAGAACAGAAAATATCTACCGTAAGAGAACTATTACCTCTCCTAGAAAGTGTTGCAAAAACTAGAAAACCCTTGGTAATAATAGCAGAAGATGTAGAAGGAGAAGCTCTTTCAACTCTGGTATTGAATAAATTAAGAGGCACTTTAGAATCGGTAGCTGTAAAAGCACCAGGTTTTGGTGATAGAAGAAAAGAGATGTTAGGAGATATAGCTGTACTAACTGGTGGAGTTGTTATAACGGAAGAACTTGGACTTTCTTTTGAAAATATAACTTTGGAAGATCTGGGTCGTGCCGACCTAGTTAGAGTTGGTAAAGAAGATACTATAATCGTTGGTGGAAAAGGAGATCCAGAAGAAATTAAGGATAGAATTAAGCAGATAAGAGCCCAAATTGAAAATACAACTTCTGAATATGAAAAAGAAACTTTACAAGAAAGATTAGCAAAATTGTCGGGCGGTGTCGCTGTTATTAAAGTAGGAGCTGCAACGGAAACGGAATTAAAAGAAAAGAAGCATAGAATAGAGGATGCATTATCTGCCACTAGAGCAGCTGTTGAAGAGGGAATCGTTCCAGGTGGAGGCGTCACGTTACTCAGAGCACGTAAGGCGGTCGAGGAAATTGCTGAACAATTGGACGGTGACGAAAAAATAGGAGCTTTAGTTGTTGCAAAGGCACTAGATGCACCAACAAGACAAATTTTAATAAATGCTGGATTAGAACCTGCCATCATCATTCAAAAAATCCAGGAGAGTGACGATCCAGCTTATGGATTCGATGTCTTGAAGGAAAAATATGTTAACATGTATGAAGCAGGAATAATAGATCCTACAAAAGTGGCAAGATGTGCTCTGCAAAACGCGGCATCCATAGCGTCGATGTTGATTACAACCGAAGTTTTGGTGGTGGAGGAACCAAAAGAGGAAACTGCGGCTGCTATGCCTGAAGTTCCCGACATGTATTAATAAGCAAAAAATAAAACGTGCCGGAAGGCACGTTTTTTATTTAAGTTTATTTTTGAGATATTCCTGATATTTTTGCCAATCTTTAAGAAAGTTTTCAAGTCCGATATCTGTCATAGGATGTTTAAACATCTTTTCTAAAACGCCAAAAGGCATAGTTACAACATCCGCTCCAATTAAAGCGGCTTCTAAAACATGTTGTGGATGTCTGACACTAGCGACTATCACTTTTGTTTCATAACCGTAGTTAATAAAAATGTCCATTATCTCTTCTACTATTGTCATTCCTGTATTACCTATATCATCCATTCTTCCTATGAAAGGACTAACATAAGTTGAGCCTGCTTTTGCAGCAAGTAGAGCCTGTAAAGGGCTGAAAACAAGTGTAGCGTTAGTTTTAATACCTTTTCTAGTGAGAGTCTTTATAGCTTTTATACCATCAGGAATCAAAGGAATTTTAACTACAACATGCTCACTTAGTTTAGCTAATTTTTGCGCTTCTTCTACCATTTTTTCATAATCCGTTGAGACGACTTCGGCACTTACAGGACCTTGAACTACTTCACATATGTCTTTTATTCTTTCCTCAAAAAGAGCCTCTTCCTTTGAAACTAAGGTAGGATTTGTTGTAACACCATCTACTATACCCCATTCAACACCTTTTTTAATTTCATTGATGTTAGCGGTGTCCAAAAAAATTTCCATCATGTTCCCTCCCAACTATTATTTAGATAATTTCAAAATTATTATTAAAATCTAAAACGGATTATAGTATATCAATTATATCTCAAAAAGAATTAAATCAAAAAAGGATTAAATATTATTTTTTTTAAATTTTATGTTGATTTTATTTTTAGCAATTTATACGTGTATAATTGTATAGAGGTTCCGAATTTGGAAATTATTAGGAGGGATAAAAAGTGGAATTAAGTAAAGAACAGTATATAGAAGTATTGAATCATTCTCTCTCGTGTGGTGGAGAATATTCAGAAATCTTTTTAGAAGATAGTTATGGTACTTTTATCTTGTATGACAATGGTAAAATTGAAAAAGTAAATTTTTCAAGTAGTAGAGGAGCAAGTTTGAGGGTAGTATCAAGGGAAGAAACTATATTTGCACACACTAACGAACCAACTTTTGAAAATCTTATAAGCCTTGCAAATAATTTAAAAGCGATAGCATCGGAAAGATTTGAAACCCAAGAAACATTAAAGGTTGAAGATTTGAAAGAGAGTGAAAAAAGAAATTTTTCCCCTTTCCAAATCCCTTTTGATGAAGTAGAAATAGATAAGAAAGTTGAAAAAGTTCTTGCAGGAGTCAATTTATTAAGGGATGTAGATAGTCGAATTAAACAGGTTACTATTTCATATTCAGATAGTTGTAGAAAAGTAAAAATAATAAATTCTGAGGGAACCATAGCCGAAGATATTAGAAACTACCCTCGTTATAGTGTCACAGTTATTGGCGAAGATGAAGAAGGGAATTTGTTTATAGGTTATGCAGGAGATGCAGCAAACGAAGGGTTTGAATTTTTTACAGAACAAATGATGAAAAAAGTTGTTGACGATGCAGTTAGACAAGTTGTGGCTCAAATTGAAGGAGAAGAGGCTCCTGCAGGTGAGTTTACGGTTGTTATTTCTTCCGAAGCCGGCGGAACTATGATTCACGAGGCTTGTGGACATGGCATGGAAGCTGATTTAGTTTTATCTGGTTCTGTATATAGGGATAAGATAGGCCAAAAAATTGCTTCCGAGAAAATTACTGTTGTCGATGATGGGACAATAATGAACAAGAGAGGTACACTCAATTATGATGATGAAGGAACTCCCACAGAAAGGACAATTTTAATTGAAAATGGTATTTTAAGAGGATACATGCATTCAAAGATAACTTCTAAAAAGTTTTCTGTACAACCAACAGGAAACGGGAGAAGGGAATCCTATATGGTTTTACCGATAGTCAGAATGAGGAACACATTGATTTTACCTGGGGATGATAACCCGGAAGACATTATAAAATCAGTAGATTACGGAATTTTCGTTAGAAAAATGGGTGGTGGACAAGTAGATGTCATAAGTGGAGATTTTCAGTTTGGCATTAATGAAGGTTATGTTATAGAAAACGGACAGATAACAAAACCTATTAGAGGAGCAAGTTTAGTTGGTAACGGGCTCAAGGTTCTTGAAAGTATAGATATGGTTGGAAATGATCTAGGTTTTGGAGTAGGAACATGTGGAAAGGATGGCCAATCTGCGCCTGTTTCGGATGCACAACCTACCATTAGAATCCCGAAAATGGTTGTTGGGGGAATAGTAAAAGGAGGAAAAGAATGATGAATAATATACAACAAATTTTAGAAAAGGCTTTATTACTTATAAAAAA